>NZ_JBEPDH010000025.1:0-96234 GCF_040300245.1 Nocardioides sp. NPDC000445
CGAGACCAACACGGTCCCATCGAGCGCGGATAGGACCGTGTTGGTCTCGACACGCCTCCGCCTAGCGGCTCCGGCGGCTCGACCAGCGAAGGCTAGCGGGCGTACTCGGCTACGTGGGAGCCCCAGGCGCCGCGGAGCATGCCCACGCCCCGGAGAAGAGTACGGGTGCCGCGGGCGTGGTGGGCCAACGAGCCGGTGAGGCGGCCGAGGACGATGCGGGAGGATCCGCCCAGAACTCGGATGAGACCGCGGGCAGTGGCGCGCAGCCTGGCGATCGGACGACGCCCGGGAGGCGCGAGATAGACCTGCACGCGGGAGTCGGAGTTGCCGATGCGGGACGCGCGGGCGCTCACCCAGGCCCGGGTCGCCCGGTCAGCAGGCACCAGGTCGCGGACGGGAGCCTCGTCGCACCACACGATCCGTCCACCGGCAGCTGACAGGGTGCGGGTGAAGACGGTGTCGGAGCCGCCCGACAGGCCGAAGCCGAGGTCGAAGCGGAGCGCGCCGACCTGAGCCATGTCGAGGAGCAGGTTGTTGGTCGCTGCGGTGGTGACGACGGTGCCGGTGGCGTGCCGCAGACGTACGAAGAAGCCACCCGCGGTGATCCAGGGATCAGGCTCTGCAGCGAAGGTGGAGAGAACCGGCCCGACGACGGCCGCGGCGCCCGTCTGCTCCCAGCACGCGAGCAGGGTCGCCAGCCACTTCTCCGAGGGCTGCTCGTCGTCGTCGATGAACACGACGACTGCGTCGGGACCGGCCTCATCAAGCGCCCGGTTGCGAGCGGCGGCGATGCCGGGGGTGGGCTCGTGCACATACCGCACACGTACGTCTCCCCCGGCCGCCTCGGCCACAGCACCAGACGCGCTCGGCTGCTCGTCGTTGTCGACCACGAGCAGCCGGGCACCAGGAACCAGATCGAGCTGGGCCCGGAGCATGCCGATGGCCTCGGCCAACCCCTCGGGGCGCCGATAGGTGAGCATGCATACCCAGACCGGCCTCGTCATTCCACTGACTTCACTTGATCGTGACCGTCACCCAGTCGGAGCGGGAGATGTTGCCGAGCGGGTCCACTGCCTCGATCTTGTACTTCTGCGCCGAGCCACTGGCGCGGCCGGTGTCGGTGAAGGTCATCGCGGTGTGCTTCCAGAACGGTGCGGAGACCTTCACGGTCTTGATCGGCGTGGAGTCGAGCGACCCGCGGTAGAGCTTGTAGGTGACGGTCGCGTTGTCCTTGTCGGGGTTGCCCGGCCACTTCAGCGTGGCCTTGCCCGCCGACGGCGAGGAGCCGGTCAGGGCCCACTTCGCGCCCTTCAGCGTCGGGCCGACCTTGTTGGGCGCGATGTCCTTGACGGCGAACCGCACCAGGCCCTGCTGGGCGACGCCGTTGACCTTGAGGAACTCACCGCCGTACAGCACGTAGCTGGCGTTCGCGGTCACGGTCCAGGTCGACTGCTTGGCGCTGGTGTAGGTGCCGTTGGTCCACTTGGGGTACCACTCCAGGAACTCCGGACGCGGGGTGCCGGGGTGGTCGGGGTAGCCGTACTTGTCGTCAGCGATGTTGGTGCCGCGTACGTCCTGGGTGGTGGCGGTGGCGTGGTACCAGGCCCGCGGCTTGGTCTCCGGGAAGCCACCGGAGGTGTCGCAGCCGTGCTTGTGGCTGGCCTGGTAGACGACAGCGGAGGTCGGCCAGACGGCGTAGGTGTCGCCGTGGCAGTCCTCGAGCCAGGTCAGCTTGCCGGTGGCCCAGCCGGCCTTGAAGGAGCCCTCGGAGTTGCCGCCGCTGCCGTAGTCGTAGCCGGTGCCGTAGAAGCTGGTGCCGTCGGACTCCAGGGAGAGGATCGCCGCCTCGGTGCCGCCGTTGCGGATCTCGGAGTTGACCGGCAGTGCCAGCGACTTGCCCGAGGAGACCTCGATCCGGGCCAGACCGTAGCCCGGGTTGGAGGAGCCGTTGACGCTGGTGAACGCTCCGCCGATCACGATCTTGGTGCCGTCGGAGGAGGCGACGATGTCGTTGACGTTGCCGCCGGCGAGCTTGGGGTTCATCGGCAGCAGGCCGGTGCCGGTGTCGCCGGGCTTGACGGCGGCCACCTTCGTCCGTGCCGTGTTGTCGGCGGAGGTGAACACGCCGCCGTAGAAGACCGCGCTGGAGGTGACCGCGACCGCGTTGGTGGTCGAGTTGAAGATCGGCCGGAAGCTGGTGACCTTCCCGGTCGCGAGGTCGATCGCCGCGCCCCGGTAGCGGTTGACGCCGTCGACCTGGGTGAAGCCGCCCGCGACGTAGAGGAGCTTCTTGTCGGGCGAGAGCGCCATGTCCTTGACCTGGCCGTTGAACTTCGGCGCGAAGGTGGTGATCAGCTTCCCGGTCGAGAGCCGGTAGGCGAGCATGTGGGACCGCGGTGACTCACTGGTGCCGGCCGCGGCTCCGGCCGGGCGCGCCGAGGTGAAGTTGCCGCCGACGTAGACGATGTCGCCGACGATCACCTGCTTCCAGGCGACGCCGTTGATCTGCACGGTGGGAAGTACGTCGGCAGCGACGGTCTTCGGCAGGTCGGGATCGGTCGGCGCGGTGTCCGCGGATGCGGAGGTCGTCGCCAGGGTCAGGCTCGTTGCCACGAGCGCCAGCACAGCCAGGATCGGCTTCATCACATCTCTCATCGTGGGGAGGGTTATCGCTGGGGACGGCCCTTGAAGACCACCACGTCGGCGCCGTTGCCCAGATCGAGCTCGACGCGTACGGGGCGGGCTTCCTCGGGGATCTGGAAGACGTAGACGCCCTTGGCGGACTCGCCGTCGGCGACCGAGGCCGGGAACGGCACCTCGCCGTCGGAGGCGACGCTGACCGCCGGGGTGCGCTCGGGCCCGTAGTAGGCGTTGACCACACCGAGCGCCAGGTCGAGCTTCTTCCCGGTCTGGTTCTTCACCTTCACGGTGATCGCAAGCGCAGGGCCGCCGATCTCGCCGGGCAGGCTCGCCGTGGCCTGGACCGAGTCGATCCTGGCCAGCCGCGCCGTCACGCCCGGGGCCGAGGTCGCCTCGGCCTTCAGGCCGACCGCGCGGTTGTCGCCCGACGGCTTTCCCGGCTCCGACTCCTCCGACTCCTCCGACTCGGAGGACTTCTCCGACGGGGTCGCCGTCGAGGAGGGCGCCGCGGCCACCGTCGAGTCCGACCCGGGGTCAGCCGGGCCGGACGGGTGACGCACGATGAGCACGACCGCGACGCTCACCAGGACGAGGGCAGCGACGGCTGCCGCGACGTACATCCTCGAGCGCGGGACTTGACTGAGCATGGGGGATCTTCCGCGGGCGGGTCGGACAAAGGCATCGATTCAAAGACGTTGGATTAAAGCCCAAGCCGGACGCCCGTGGGGGGATCCGGACGCCTACTCCCCAAGATCGGGTATGCCTCCTACGGCTCGATCACCTTCAGGTCGTCGTAGCCGACCAGGACCGGCGTCGTGCCGATCGTCGAGGCGCCGAAGCTGCGCAGCATGACCCCGCCGGCGACCTGGTTCGCGAGGGTCGAGTCGGAGAGCTCGTACGTCCAGCCCGACGGCTCCGCGGAGCCCGCCGGCCACACCTTGGTGCGCACGGTCGCCGGGGCGGTGCCGGTGACCTGGAGGCGGACCTTCAGCCGGTCGCCGGGCGCGACGCTCAGGCCCGGGACGACGTTGGCGCCGACGACCGGGGTGCCGCTGCGTACGAGATGGATGCCGACGGTGCCGTCCGGGTTGAACCGGAGCCGCGAGGCGTAGTGGTTGGTGCCGGAGACGCGGGCGCCGAGGATCGACCAGACGTAGCCCGCGTCGGGCAGCCGGGAGGCTCCGACGCTGACGGTCGCGTCGACGTCGGTCGCCGAGACCTCCTCGAGCCGGGACTCGGTTGTCCCACCCGGGGTGACCGAGTGCCAGCCGCGACCCTCGGAGACCGAGAAGTTGCCGGCGGTGCCGGTGGTGCGGGTCCAGGTGCCACCGGTCTCGGCCGTGCCCCAGCCGCTCGCCTCGGCACGTCCGAAGGTGTCCTCGGCCACGATGCCCTCGGCCGGAGGTGCCGGCTCGCCGGCGACGTCGACGGTGACCCACTCGGTGGGCGACTGGTTGCCGAAGGCGTCCTCGGCGATGACACGGTAGCTCTGGGTGGTGCCCGGCGGCGCCGCGGTGTCGAGGAAGCTCTGCGTGGTCTGCTTCCAGAACGCCGCGGTGACAGGCTTGGTGTGGATCGGGGCGACATCGGTCGAGCCGCGGTAGACCTTGTAGGTCACCGTCGCGTTGTCCATGTCGGCGTTGCCGGGCCAGGTCAGCTTGACCTGGCCGTCGGCCGGCGAGGTCGCGGTGAGCCCGAACTCCGCGCCGGACATGGCCGGACCGACGTCGTTGGGGGCGATCGTGTCGACCGCGAATCGCGCCAGACCCTGCTGGGCGATCCCGTTGATCTTGAGGAACTCGCCGCCGTAGACGACGTAGTCGGCGTTGGCCGTCACCGTCCAGGGCGCCTGGTTGGCACCGGTGAAGGTGCCGGGGGTCCACTTCGGGTACCACTCCAGGAACTCCGGGCGCGGCGTGCCGGGGTGGTCGGGGTAGCCGTAGATGTCGCGGGTGTTGGTGCCGCGTACGTCCTGGGTGACCGCGGTGGAGTGCTGGAAGCTGCGCGGGCTGGTCTCCGGGAAGCCGCCGGAGTTGCCGCAGTAGTGCTTGTGGCTGGCCTGGTAGACGACGTCTGCGGTCGGCCAGATCGAGTAGGTGTCGCCGTGGCAGTCCTCGAGCCAGGTCAGGCTGCCGGTGGCCCAGTCGGCCTTGAAGGTGCCCTCGGAGTTGCCGCCGCTGCCGTAGTGGTAGCCGCTGCCGTAGAAGCTGCTGCCGTCGCTCTCCAGCGAGAGGACCGCGGAGTTGCTGCCGGCGTCGCGGAACTCGGAGTTGACCGGCAGCGCCATCGAGGCACCGTTCGCGACCTTGATCCGGGCCAGGCCGTAGCCCGGGTTGGAGGATCCGTTGACCCGGGTGAAGTTGCCACCGATCACGATGTCGGCGCCGTCGGGCGAGACCACGATGTCCTGCACGGAACCGTTGGAGACCGTCGGGTTCATCGGCAGCAGCTGGGTGCCGGTGTCGCCGGGCCGGACCGCGGCCAGCTTCGTACGCGCGGTGTTGTCGGCCGAGGTGAACACGCCGCCGTAGTAGACCGCGTCGGCGGTCGCCGCGACCGCGTTGGTGGTCGAGTTGAAGATCGGGCGGAAGCTGGTCAGCGCCCCGGTGGCCAGGTTGATCGCCGCGCCGCGGTAGCGGTTGACGCCGTTCACCTGGGTGAAGCTGCCGGCGACGTAGAGCAGCGTCTTGTCGGGCGAGAGCGCCATGTCCTTGACCTGGCCGTTGAAGCTCGGCGCGAAGCCGGGGATCAGCTCGCCGGTCGAGAGCCGGTAGGCCAGCATGTTGGACCGCGGCGTCTCATCCGTCCCCGCCGCAGCGCCGGCCGGGCGAGCCGAGGTGAAGTTGCCGCCGACGTAGACGATGTCGCCGACGATCACCTGCTTCCAGGCGACCCCGTCGATCTGCACCGTCGGGAGTACGTCGGCCGAGACCGTCTCCGGCAGCTCCGGGTCGACCGGAGCCGTGTCCGCCGTCGCCCCTCCCGACATGACCAGGCTGCTCACCCCGAGAACAGCTGCGACTGCCCCCGCCGCCAGCAGACGCCACTCGTGAATCCGCGTCATCATCCATCCCTGCGCAAGGCGGCCACCTCGGCCGCGACACGGCAGTGTCGCGGACACACACGGTCATCCGCCCGTCAATCGCGCTTCTGATCCCCTGAATCGGGTATGTGTGGGGACGCAAGCACCCAACGCTCGCAAACTGCATGGTTCAGGGGGCAGACTCCCACACCATCAGTTGGATGCAGAGTCCACAGGAAGGCGTACGTCTCTTGGCTGTCCCGTCCCGGGTCCTCCTCCTCGGTATCTCCACGGTCGCCACCGTGGTCGCGCTGGGCTCGACCTACGCGCTGACCTCCGGCCCCGCCGAGGAGCCCACGCCGCGTGCGGAGAGGAACTACGGCGATCTGCCGCCCGACGACTTCGGCGGACCGGTGACGCTGACGCCATCCCCTTCGCCGTCGGTCTCTCCCTCTGCGTCCTCGACGCAGACGGCCAAGCCCTCGGAGGGCGCGGACCCGAAGAAGCGGCCCACGGACTCGGCGAAGCCGAACCGTTCCGGCGACCGCCCGGGCGAGCAGGGGCCACGCGAGGGCGAGCCGCTCAGCTCACCACCCGCGGGCGGCGCTCCGGCGTCCGGGGACACCGGCGTACCTCCGAAGAAGAAGCTGCGCGTCCACCGCGGCGACCTGATCATCAGGACCCCCGGGAAGGTGGTCGACGGCCTGGAGGTGCACGGCCGGGTCAGCGTCGAGGCGCCGAACGTGACGATCCGCAACACCAAGGTGATCGTGCCGACCGGCTCGGAGACCGCCGGGATCTCCAACAACAACGGCAACGGCGCCGGGATGCTGGTCAGCAACGTCGAGGTGCTGGCCGAGAGCGCCGCACCGGGCGTCAACGGCGTGGTCGGCCGCGACTTCACCCTGGAGGACTCGGAGATCCACCACGTCACCGACCAGGTCCACATCACCGGCAGCAACGTGACGGTGCGCGACAACTGGTTCCACGACAACTACCACTTCGAGCGCGATCCCTACCAGGGCGGCGGTGCCTCCCACGACGACTCGATCCAGATCATCGGCGGCAGCAACATCACGATCGCGGACAACCGCTTCACCGGCGCCTACAACGCCGGTGTGCAGATCACTCAGAGCATCGACGACGTCAACGGGGTCACGATCCGCGACAACCTCCTCGGCGGAGGCGGCTGCACCGTCAACATCGCCGAGAAGGGCCGGGGCCCGATCCGTGGCACGGTGATCCGCGACAACCGGTTCCTCAGCGACCAGCGCATCGACGGCTGCGCGATCATCCACCCGTCCTCGACGAAGATCACCCACTCCGGCAACGTCTGGGACGACTCCGGCCGCCCGGTGGCCCTCAGCCGCGGCTGACCTTCCGCGCCAGCGCGCCCCTCACGGTCACCACCAGCGACAGCACGTCGCGCCGGATCGGCGGGACGAGCAGAAGCAGTGCGTACGCCGCGGCCCCGGCCACCACGCAGACGGGCACCGTCACCGCGGGGTGCTGCCCGTGGAGGGCTTCGGCGGTGACGTACGCAGCGGCGGCGACCGACCCGGCGACGGTCAGGATGCGGGCGGCACCGAGGTAGAGCGGGCCGACGCGGAGGCGGGTGCGGCGGGAGATCCACCACAGCGACAGCGGCCACTCCAGGAGATGGGCGGTCGCGTAGCCGACCGCGACGCCGGTGATCCCGTACTGCACCCCGACGAGCACGCAGACGACCTTCAGGACGGAGGCCACCAGGGTGTAGTGGCGCAGCTCGGTGGTCAGCCCGTGGGCGAGATAGACCCAGTAGCCGACGTAGGCCAGCGTCTGGAACAGGCCGGCGCAGGCGAGCAGGGCGAAGACACCGGCGACGTCCCAGCCGGGTCCGAGGAAGAGAGCGCAGACCGGTGCGGCGGCGCCCGCGACCAGGCCGAGCCCGGCGCCGAGGCTGTAGCCGAGCGCGACCTGGCCGCGCTGCACGAACCGCTGGGTCAGCGCCGGGTTGTCGCGGATCCGGCTCAGCACCGGCAGCGCCACGGTCGTGGTGGGGCCGCGCAACTGGACCAGTGGGTTCATCAGCAGCTGCCACGCGCGGTTGTAGGAGCCGAGCTGGTCGGCACCCAGGCGGGTGCCGATGAGCACGGAGTCGATGTTGCTGGCGGCGTAGTTGATCAGCTGGGTTCCGGCCAGTGACCAGCCGAAACGCAGGAACCCGCCCATCTCCACGCCGCGCCGCGGGCGCCCGGGGAGCCAGCCGGCGAACGCCGCGACGGCGACCAGGGCGACCGCGCCCTGGACCAGCTGCTGGACGACGAGGGCCCAGTAGCCGGCGCCGTTGGCTGCTGCGTACGCCGCGATCCCGAGGGCCAGCAGCGGCGCCAGGGTGGTGGCCACGGCGAGCCTCGCGAAGAGCATCCGGCGGGTGAGGTCGGCGCGGTACTGCGCGCCCATGCCGTTGAGGACGAAGATCCCCGCCATCGCGGCGGTCAGGGCTGTCAGGGCCGGCTCGTCGTAGAGGGCGGCGACGAGCGGGGCGGCCGCGATGACGACGAGCGCGAGGCCGACGCCGAGGGCGGTGTTGAGCCACCACAGGTTCGACTGCTGCGCCCGGGTGAGCACCTTGGCCTGGATCGCGGCGGTCGAGAGCCCGAGGTCGCGGAAGATCTCGGCGACCGCGACGACCGCCAGCACCATCGCGACCAGGCCGTAGTCCCGAGGGCTGAGCAGCCGCGACAGCACCGCGACGGAGGCGACCTGGACCAGGATGCGTACGCCCTGGCCGCCGAGCACGACCATCCCGCCGCGCGCGGCGCTCCTGCCCAGGCCCCTCTGTGAGGTCTGCTCCTCCAGGCTCACCCGAGGACCTCGGCCGCGATCTCCTCGCGGTAGCGCTCGGCGCCGAAACGCTCCTCGGCGTCCTTGCGTCCGGCGGCGGCGAGCTCGGCGGCGAGAGCGGGATCGGTGGCGAGCCGCTGGATCGCGCCGGCGAGGTCGTTCGCGTCATCGGGGGTCACGAGGAGGCCGGTCTCGCCGTGGATCACGATCTCGGCCAGGCCCTGCACCCGGCTCGCGATCAGCGGGCGCTCGGCGAGCAGTGCCTCGACCGCGACGTTGCCGAAGGGCTCGACGCGCGAGGGCACCAGCACGACGTCGGCCTGCTCGAGCTCGCCCGCGGGCTCGGCGACGTAACCCAGGAACTCGACCGAGCCCACCAGATCGGCGTCGGCCGCCCGGTCGCGGAGCTCCTGTTCGAACCACTCATAGCCCGCGAACACCGACCCGCACACCCGCAGCCGCGCGTCGATCCCCCGGCGGCGCACCTCGGCGAGCGCCTCGAGGGCCACGTCGGTCCCCTTGCGCGGCGAGAGCCGCCCGACCAGCACCAGCCGCAGCGTCTCGTTCGGCCTCCGGCTGCGTGCTGCCGCCACGGACTCCGGCCCCGGGACGCCGTTGTAGACGACGGTCGTACGCCGCTCCAGCACCTTCACCGTGTGCGTGAGGACGTCGCGGGATGCCCGCGAGTTGGCCACCACACGGGTGGCCAGCAGGAGCGGAGCGGTCAGGGCGAGGCGTACGGGCTTCGGCTGGTCGTCCTCGGCCTCGTGCACGTGACAGACGACGGGGACGCGGGCCGCGCGCGCGACGACGATCCACCACGGGATCGTCACGGTGTTGACCAGCAGCCGGCTCGGCCGGACCTGCCGCCACAACCGCGCCACACGGACCCAGAAGACCATCAGCGCCGCGGCCAGCCGGACCAGTCCGACGGGGCTGAGGTAGGCCTTGCGCAGCACCGGGAAGGCCATCACCTCGACGCTCGCGCCGGCGGCCTCGAGCAGCGGGAGGAGCGGCCCGCGATCGGGTACGACGACGGTGATCCGCTGTCCCGCCTGGTGCAGCCCACGCACCGTCTCGACCAGCTGAAGATCGGAGCCGTAGACGTCCGGCGACGGGTGGGCGACCAACAAACGCATGATGGGCAACGGTATGTCACCGGGACGGCCCGGGCCGAAGGTCCTGACAAAGTCCTACCCAGATCTGGGGAGTGGACGCGCTTCGTGCCCTACGACGATCGAGGGTCACCTAAGGTCCGCATGTCCAACCCTCCCCCACGTATGCACGTATGAGCGAAGCAGGATCGAGCATGGCCGCGACCGGCGCCGAACGCGCCTCAGCCGGGTTCCGTGCACATCTGGAGGCGCTGGCTCAGGCACAGAAGCCCTCGCTCAACACCGCGGCCTACTCGCGGCTGGTCAACCGGCCCGCCGGCCGGGTCGTCGCCGCGGCCGCGCACACCATCGGCGCGAGCCCCAACCAGGTGACGGCGGTGAGCGCGACGCTCTCGGCGGCCGGCCTGGCGGTGCTCGCGCTGGTCGAGCCGCGCTGGTGGACCGGGATCCTGGTCGCGGTGCTGCTGGCCGCGGGCTATGTGCTCGACTCCTCCGACGGGCAGCTCGCCCGCCTGCGTGGCGGCGGGTCGCGCTCGGGCGAGTGGCTCGACCACACCATCGACTGCTTCAAGACCGCCAGCCTGCATCTGGCGGTGCTGGTGTCCTGGTACCGCTTCGGTCCGGTCACCGACGGCTGGCTGCTGGTGCCGCTGGGCTTCGAGGTGGTTGCCGTGGTGACGTACTTCGGGCTGATCCTGATGCCGACGCTGCGCCCGGCCCCTGTGACCGGGCCTCCCGGATCGCCCGCATCGGTCCACGAGAACCCGCTGCGCAAGTGGGCGCTGCTGCCGATGGACTACGGCGCGCAGTGCTGGATCTTCGTGCTGCTCGGCTTCGGGGCGCTCTTCACCTGGGTCTACGCCCTCGTCTTCGTCTGCAACGCCGCAGCGCTGGCCATCGCGCTGCGGAAGTGGTGGCGTGAGCTGCGCGTGCTCGACGGCTCGGTCGAGGTCTCGTCGTGAGCGAGCTCTCCCGTCTGGCCGTGGTGGTGGTCAGCTATGGCGATCCCGCCCTGCTGGAGCGGCACACGACCCAGGTCGCCGCCGCGCTCGGGCTCGCGAGGATCGTCGTCGTCGACAACCACTCGACCGACGCCCATCGCGACGCGGTCCGGCAGCTCTGCGCCCGCGAGGGCTGGACCGGCGTCTTCCCCTGCACCAACACGGGCTTCGGCGCCGGCTGCAACCTGGGCGCCGCGGTCGCGCTGGCCGAGGGCGCCGAGGTGCTGCTCTTCCTCAACCCGGATGCCACGATCGAGGCGGAGTCGGCCGTACGCCTCATGGCCGCTGTCGAGGCCGAGCCGCTCCTGCTCGCCGGGCCGACGGTGCTCGGCCCGGACGGCGAGGTGGCCTCCGCGGGTCTCGATCTCGGCCTGGACACCGGGGTGATGCGCCCTTGGCGGCGCCGCTCCGAGCACCCGGGGGCCGAGACGCTCCCGTGGGTCACCGGCGCCTGTTTCGCGGTCACGCGTGAGCTGTGGGAGCGGCTTTCCGGCTTCGACGAGCGCTACTTCCTCTACTGGGAGGACGTCGACCTGTGCGCGCGGGTCGAGGCGCTCGGCGGCCGGGTCGCGGTCATCGAGGGGGCCACGGCGATCCACTCCGGCGGCGGCACCCAGCGCCTGGAGGGTGCCCGCGCCAAGTCGCCGGCCTACTACTACTTCAACATCCGCAACCGCGCCCTCTTCGCGCGGACCTGGCTCAGCCCGGAGCGGCAGCGGGCCTGGCGTCGCGGGGCGGTCGGGGCTGCGTACGAGATCCTGATGCGAGGTGGCCGCCGACAGCTCCTGCACCCGATACGACCGGTCTCCGCGGTCCTGCGCGGGCTGCGGGACGGGCGCCGCGACCGCCCGGTCCGGGTCCTAGAGTCGGCCCGGGAACTGCGCGCGACGACCAACCCCTACATCGTCCAGCTCATCGAGACCCTGGAGCGGCGCGACGACACCGAGGTCGTGCTGTTCGGCTTCGCCCGGGCGATCGTTGGCCGCTACGACGTCTTCCACGTGCACTGGCCCGAGCTGCTGGTGACGTCGGCACGTACGCCGCTGCGCCGGCTGGCCCGCCGCCTCCTCACCACCGCGTTCATCACCCGTCTCCGGCTGACCCGGACCCCGGTCGTACGCACCTGGCACAACCTCGTCCGGCCCGACGGCCTCAGCCGCTGGGACCACCGGCTCCTCGACGCCCTCGAGCGCCGCACCCGGCATGTCATCCGGCTCACCGACCAGACCGCTCCCCCGCTCGACGTACCGACCTCGACGATCGTCCACGCCCACTACCGCGACTGGTTCGAGCCGGCGACCGAGGCACTCGAACCCATCGAGCAGGACGACAGGCGGGTGCTCTACTTCGGCCTGATCAAGCCCTACAAGGGCGTCGAGCAGCTCCTGGAGGCAGTAGCCGACAGCCCCGAGGCAGACCTCGACGTACGCCTCGTCGGCTCCCCCTCCGACCCCGCCCTCGCCGACCGCGTCCGCGCTGCCGTAGCCGCCGACGCCCGGATCAGCGCCGACCTGAGCTACGCCGACGACCCCACCCTGGCCGCCGAGATCGCCGCCGCCACGTTGGTGGTACTGCCCTACAAGGCCATGCACAACTCCGGCGCCCTCCTGCTCGCACTCTCCCTCGACACCCCGGTCCTGGCCCCCGACAACGAGGTCAACCGTCGCCTGGCCGAGGAGGTCGGCGAAGGCTGGCTCCATCTCTTCGAGGGCACCCTCACCATCGAGGACCTGGAGCGTGCGCTGAAGGCCGTCACCGCCAATCCGCCGGCTGGTCGTCCCGGTCTATCGGCGCGCGAATGGCCGGAGTCGGCCTCGCTCCACGCTGCGGCGTTTCGGGCTTCGTTGTATCCCTAGATCGTCGCGACGCTGGATTTCTTGGGTGGCGACGAGACGGGGTTGTACGTCGTCGACCGTCGGTCGTCGGCTGTTGCTGGGTGGTTGGGGTTTGCCGCCGACCCGTTCTTGGAGGGTGTTCTCGTCGAACCCCGGAGTCAAGGACGGCCTTCGGCCGCCGACTTCGCCGGTCGCCTTCGGCGATCCTTGACACCGGGATCCGTCGAGAATTTTGGCTGGCTATCGGGTCGGCGGCGGGGTCTGGCGCAGCGGATTCAGTTGGGTGCGGGGTTGGGGGCTGTGGCCGGTCGTGTGCGGGCGGATCGTGCCTCGTGGGTGCCTATGGCAGTGGGCGCGATCTTGTGAATGGTTCACAAGCGGGCCGTTGTTCTTGACCGGGTCGGGTTCGGTGGCGGCGGGGTAGCGCGTTTCCCACCGATCGGGAGAACTCCCCACGACCGCGCAGGTTCCCCATCCTCCGGATCGTGGGGAACCTTCACTGCAGTGGGGAAGTGTCCCCGCCAGCAGGGAACGGCGCGAGCGGAGTCCAGAAAAAGCTGACCCGAACACTCGTCGGGCACCAGGACGGGCGGCTTCGGCAAGAGCTGAAACCGAGTCGGTGGTTGGAGTCGTCAGGCCCGAGAGGCAGGACCCGGGTGAAGCGATTCCCGCCCCGCCGGTTAGGGGCGACGAGTGAACCTGATGGTCCCATCGGGTAGTCGCTCATGGGTATAGCCGGGTGCGTGGGCGAGGCGGTGATGATGCGGGCAAAGCAGCGCCCCGTCCTTCAGATCCGTCTTCCCGCCGGCGGCCCACGGGTCTAGATGGTGGGCATCGCACCATTCCGGTGGCATGTCACAACCCTCGGCCTGGCAACACTTCTGCTGCAACCGGAGCGCCTTGCGCTGGATCGGCTGGAAGAACCTGCTGCCCCGGCCTGCGTCGAGAACCTCACTGTCACCGCCGAGGACCCAGGGGATGATGGTGGCGTTGCACGCCAACTTGCGGGCCTCCGCAGCGGAGATCGTGGCCCCGTTGGTCTCGTCATAGCCCAGGGTCGCGATCCCGAGGTCCTTGCGGAGCTCCTCAAGGCTGATCACCACGTTGATGGTGGTCGCATCCCCGCCATGGCGGGGCAGGGCGGCCGGGTCGACGGTCTCCAACAGCCGCGAGAAGCCCTGACCCATCAACCGTTCCCACGGCGGCAACGGAGCCCCCTTGGCGACGAGCTGTTGTTTGCGGGGCTGGGCCCAGGCCTCGACCAGCCGCTTGAACCGCATCCCGATCGAGGTCGGCAGGACGCCGTCGAAGCCGACGGTGCCGTCGTGGTTGTCCCATACCCGTAGCGCGGTCTTCTGCTGAGCACGCTCTTCCTCGGCCAGGAGTGCTTTGGCCTCAGCCTCCTCGAACCGGGCGGGGTCGATCTCACGCAGGATCCGTCGTCCGACGATCCGGAGCTCGTTCGCGGTCAACCGGGTGGCGTAGTCAACGAGGAGCTTCTCGGCGAGGACCAGGTCTTCGCTGCTGGCGACCGGGTCGGTCTCGATCTTGTCGAGCGCCTGGGTGATCACCCGGGCCTTGTCCTGGGACACCACACCTTCGGCAAGGCCATCAGCAACGAGGCCGTACTTGGTCACCGCGGCCGCGAGCTTGATCTGCGACCGTGCCACGGCCTTGTCGACGAGCAGCTCGGCCCGCATCCACCCGGAGGCGTCCTTGGCGCCGGTCTCCTCGGCGATATCACCGGCCGCGGCGAGCACTCGCAGCTTCAATGCGGCTTGTTGGGCTTGGAGTTTCTCCAACCGCTCGAGGAGGTCCTTCTTCTGCCCGGTGCGCCAATAGGCGGGATCGGTCGAGAGGAGGTCGTGGAGGGCGGTCTCGATGGCGGCCAGGGCAGCGTCGATCGCGTCGCCGGGGTTGGTGCCCCAGTGGTCGATGTCGCGGCCGAGACTCATCGCTGTCCTCTCCTTCAGAGGTGTGCTGTGATGGGTCTGATTCTACGCTTTCACTCGCTCTGAATCCACTTATTTTCCCAGTTCAAACACCATTTTCGCGGTGAGCGAACGACCTAGCACCTGTGGATGGTAAGTGGCCCGAAGGGCCACCCTCACACCCGCTCAACGCCAACCCAAACGCGCAAGATTCCGCTGCGCCACACCCGGGCCGCCGCCCCGATAGCCAGCCAAGTTTTTTCTCGACGGGCCCCGGTGTCAAGGACCGCGAAGCGGCCGGCGAAGCCGGCGGCCGAAGGCCGTCCTTGACGCCGGGGTTCGGCGAGAAGACCCTCAAAGCAAGGGTCGGCGGCCCCGACCACCCTCCGAGCGAAACGTCCCGGCAGGGAGAGCCCTCGGCACCCCAAACCAGCGAAGCAACCGTGTTGGTCTCGACACGCCTCCGCCCAGCGGCTCCGGCGGCTCGACCAGCGGGAACACCAGTCCTTTACTAACCTGACAGCGTGCCCCCAGACCCCACACGCCCACCATTGTGGATCTCGGTCGCCTCGTTCGTGAGCAGCTTCGACCGGTTCGTGGTGAGCCCGATCCTGGTCCTGGTCGCGGCGACGTTCGAGGTCTCCGTGGGGCAGGCGGTGGCGATCGCGAGCGGCTACTACCTGGCGTACGGCCTCAGCCAGCCGCTGTGGGGTGCGCTCTCGGACAGGTTCGGAAGAGTCCGGCTGATGCAGGGGGCGCTGGTCGGGGCGGGGATCGCGGGACTCGTCTCGGCGGCGGCCCCGAACCTGATCACTCTCGTCGTGGTGCGAGTCGTCGCGGGAGCGTTCTTCGGGGCGATCGTGCCGACCTCACTGACGTACGTCGGGGACACCGTCTCCGCGACCCATCGGCAGCGGGCGCTCTCGGACCTGATGGCCGCGATGGCGGTCGGGACCGCGCTGGCCGCAGCGGCCGCGGGGATCACCGGACAGCTGGCCGGGTGGCGGGTCGTGTTCGCGGTGCCGGCGGTCGTGGCGCTGATCAGTGCCTGGGGCCTACGCTCGCTGGCGGAGCCGCCACGCGCGACGAACCAAGGAGTGGGGGCGTCGTTCCGGGCGGCGCTGAGCAACCGCTGGGTAGTGGTGGTCGGGCTGCTCGTCTTCGTCGAGGGCGGCCTGGTCCTGGGCGTACTCACCCTCCTCGCCCCTGCCCTGCAGGCTCAAGGTGTCGACGCGGCGCGAGCGGGGCTGGCGGCCGCTGCGTACGGCATCGCGGTCCTGCTCTCCTCGCAGGTCCTCAAGGCTCTCACCAGAAGGCTCCCGCGCTGGGCACTGATGGCGATCGGAGGCGTCGCTCTGACCGCCGGGTACGCCGCCGCGACCGTGACGGTCTCGGTGCCCACCATCGTCGGCATCGTCGTGATGCTCGGGATCACCTGGGCGTTCCTGCACACCTCGCTGCAGACCTGGGCCACCTCGATCGTCCCCGAGGCGCGTGGCACCGTCGTCGCCTGCTTCGCCGCGTCGCTCTTCATCGGCAGCTCCATCGCCGCCGTCATCGCCGGGCCGGCCGCGGACCACAACCAGTGGCACACCCTCTTCACGGCCTGCGCCGTCACCGCCGCGGTCCTCACCGTCGCCTGCGTCCTCGCGTACCGCGCCTACACCGCCCGTGAGACGGCACCGAGAGGCGCGGACATCGCCACCGACGTCTAGGAGCGCAGGTGGGCGCGGATGAGCTGCTCGTACTGGTCGGTGATCCGGCTCCAGGTGAACTCGGCGGAGTGACGGGCGCGGGCGTGGCCGGACAGCGACGCCGCCAGCTCGGGCTCGGACAGGAGCCGCTCCAAGGCCGCGACGATGCCCGCCTCGTCGGAGAAGTAGAGAGCGGCTTCGCCGGCGACCCAGCGGTTGTAGCGGTTGTCGTGCGCGATCACGGCGTTGCCGCAGCCGAGCGCCTCGACCAGGGACGGGTTGGTGCCGCCGACCTGATGACCGTGGACGTACGCCGCGGAGTGGAAGCGCAGGGCCGAGACGATGTCGGTGTCGTAGATCGCACCGAGGAAGACGACCTCGTCACTGGCCGCCTCCAGGACGGCGCGCTGGTAGTCGTCGGCGGGGTCGTAGTCACCCAGGACGACCAGCTTCCGGCCCCAGCGGCGACTGGAGAAGGCCCGGACGACCTCGAGGATGCTGTTCTCCGGCACCGGCCGGGCGACCACGGTGAGATACGAACCCGGCTCCAGCCCGTGGTCGAGCACTGCCCACTCGGGAGCGTCGACGACGCTGGGGGCGCCGTAGGCGATCGTGGTGATCTTCTCGGCCGGCACCCGGGTCGCCAGGTGGCGCGCGATCTCGGGGTGGTCGGCGATCAGGTGGTCACCCAGCCAGCAGGCTGCCCGCTCCTGGGTCCACAGGAACGCCTTCTCGGGGCCCGACCAGCGGGCCCGCTTCCACTCGATGCCGTCCATGTTGATGATGTTGGGGACGCGGCGGGAGCGCAGCACCGCGTTGAGGGCGCCGGTGTTGTAGCCGAACGTCACGCACACGCTGCCGTCGACCTCGGCCTCCCGGGCTGCGTGCCGCACCGCGCCGACATCGAACTCGATCGTCCCGCGCGGGCCGTCGTGCCGGGCCGGCACGTGGACGCGCTCGATGCCCTTCCACGAGTCGATCCGAAGATCCGCGTGCGGCTCGTCGTCCTGGCAGTAGACGACGACTCGCCAGCCGCGGTCGACCAGGTCCAGGCCGATGTTCTCCACCGCGGTCTCGAAGCCGCCGTGGGCCGCGGGCACGCCACGGGTGCCGAGCATCCGTACAGTGGGGGTCACGTGGGGTTGACTCCTAGTTTCTAGGAGCCGATGGCTCCTATTTTCAGCACAAGGAGCCATCCAAGGGGATCCGCAGGAGCAGCGGTCCCGAAGTAGGGGTCATATACCCCAAATCGGTTACGTCACCGCAGGTCCGCGGGTGAGCACGAACTGGCGCAGCGCGTCGGGGTCGTCCAGATCGACGTACTCGAACCCGTCGACCGCCGCCGGCGCCTCGCCGATCGCGCACATGGAGTCGTAGACCTGCACGTACGCCGCCGACTGCGGGCCCCAGTCGAGCACCTTCGCCGCGCGCTCCCGCGCCCGCAGGGCCAGCTCGACCCGGAGCTCGGGATCGTCCAGCAGCGACTCGACCGCGTCGGTGAACGCGGCCACGTCCCCGGAGGGAACGAAGAGGGCGGCGTCCTCGGCGGAGACCCGCGTCTCGACCAGGTCGAAGGAGACCGACGGCAGGGCGTACGCCATGTACTCCATGGTCTTGTTCATCGTCGAGACATCGTTGAGCGGCGTCTTCAGGTCAGGACACAGGCCGATGGCGGCGGCGCTGAGGTGCTGAGCGATCAGCGCCGCACCGGCCCGGCCGGTGAAGGTGACGACATCGTCGAGGCCCAGCTCGGTGCAGCGCCGCTTGAGATCCTCGAGGCAGTCGCCGAAGCCCATCAGCACCGCGTCGACATCGCGGCGGCCGCGACGGTGGACGAGCTCCTCCATCACCTCCAGCACCGTGTCGACGCCGTCCTGGGGACCCATGATCCCGAGGTAGACCAGGGTGTGGCGGTGGGCGTGGGGCTCCGGGTCGTGCGGCCGCACCGGACGCATCACCGAGGTGTCCGGTCCGCTGCGGACCACGGTCACGTCCTCGGGAGCCATCCCGCCGCGGGTGATCGCGACCTTCCGGTAGGACTCGTTGGTCGAGATGACCTGGTCGGCGGTGGCGTACGTCTGCTTCTCGAGCCAGCGCAGCGCAGCCAGCTGGGCGCGACCGGACAGGGACGTCGGGGTGCCGAACCGGGAGAGGAAGAGCTCGGGGTTGAGGTCGTGCTGGTCGAAGACGAACCGGACGCCACGGCGCTTCCAGATGCGAGCCAGCAGCCAGTAGGTGTCGGGCGGGTTGCACGCCTGCATGATCGCGAACGGACGGTCCCGCCAGACCTTGTTGGCCAGCAGCGCCGTACGGATCCAGCAGTAGACGAACTCGAGCAGGTAGCCGAGCACGCCGCGGGCCTGCGGCGCGGGCCGGTACTTGTAGATGCGTACGCCGCCGAGCTGCTGGCGCCCGGGATCGCCGGGGCCCTTCGGGCAGATCACGCTGACCTCGTAACCGCGCGCGACCAGCGCCTGGCACTCCAGCCAGACACGTCGGTCCAGCGGCACGGGGAGGTTCTGGACGATGATCAGCACGTGCGTCTTTGCCACGCCATGTCTCTGCTGGGCTGCGTTGACCATGTGAGAAGCGTTGAGGGTGCCGAGACCGGCTTGTCGGGCATGCGCGGCATATCCCCGAATCCGGGGATCGTGCGTGGCGACGCCGGTACCGGAGCGGCCGGCGGCTCCTAGCCTCGCATCCTGTGAACCCGCTGGCCGCGCGAATCCGATCCGTACGCACCCGACCCCGGTCGCAGGCCGTGATCGCGGACCGGCGTGCGTCGGTGGGTGCGGACGCGCTGGTCGGCGCGGCCGAGGAGCTGCGGCTGGCCCTCGTCGCGGCCGCCGGTGTCCCGCGGCCGCTGGTCGCGGTGTCGCTGCCGCTGTCCACCGACGCGGTCGTCGCGCTCGTGGCCGCGATCCTCGGTGATCTCTCGATCTGCTTCGTGGACCCGTCGGCGGCCGAGGAGCACCGCCGGTCCCTCCTCCAGGCGCTGCATCCCGACGTGGTGCTCGACCGGTCGGGGATCCGGGCCGTCGCCTCGTCGTCCTCCCGCGGGTCCCTGGAGGCCGGGTACGTCGCGATGTCCTCCGGCTCCACCGGCGGTGGCCCCAAGGGCGTGCTGTCGTCCTGGGCCGGCATCGACGCCTTCGTCCCGCACGGCGCGGCCGCGCTCGATCTCGACGCCTCCTCGGTGTGGGCCGAGGTCTCGCATCTCTCCTACGACCTGGCGATGACCAACCTGCTGGTCGCCCTGGCCGCAGGCTCCTCCCTCCACCTCTCCGGTTCGCTGGGCGACCGGCTCCGGCCGCTCGGCTTCTGCGCCCGCGTCGAGGCGACGCACCTGCGGCTGGCTCCTCGCTTCATCGACCTCGCGGCCGCCGAGCGCGTCGACGGAGCCCCGCGGAGCCTGCGGGTCTGGGGCTCCGGCGGCGACCGGCTCTCCGCCGCCGACGCCCAGCGCGTCTTCGACCTCGGGGTCGCGACGGTCGTCAACACGTACGGCACCAGCGAGACGATCGGCTTCGCCAGCGCCGCCCGGTTCGATGCCGGCGACGACCTCCATGCGGTCCACGGCGCGGTCGGCATCGGGCGTGGGGCGGTCGGGGCGTGGCGTACGTCGTTGCTCTCCGAGGCCGCGGACATGCTGGCCATCGAGTCGCCGCACCTGCCCGGCGGCTATCTCTTCGGCAACCCGAACGGCGAGTTCCCGCGCTGGGAGAGTCCGGAGCAGGTGCTCACCGGCGACCTCGGCGCCCGGCGCGGCGAGGAGCTCTTCTGCCTGGGCCGCGCGGGGCGTCGGGTGAAGCGCAGCGCCAGCTTCGTCGACCTGGACGCGCTCGACGCCGAGGTGAAGCAGGCCTTCGGCCTGGCCACCTACACCGCCGCCACCCCCGAGGGCGGCCTGGTCAGCCTCGTCGAGGGTCCTGAGGCTCACCTGGACGACCTCCGCCGGCGGCTCCCGACGGTCCTGCGTCCCGACTCGGTCCCGGACGTACTCGTCCCCGTCGCTCAGCTTCCCCGCCTCGGCAACGGCAAGATCGACCAGGCCGCCGCTCAGCTCCTCGCTGCCACCGCTGGTTGAGCCACGCTGGTCGAGCCACGCTAGTCGAGCCACGCTGGTCGAGCCGCGAGCGCCAGCGAGCGTGTCGAGACCAACACAGTCCCCTCGAGCGCCAGGTGACCGTGTTGGTCTCGACACGCCTCCGCCTAGCGGCTCCGGCGGCTCGACCAGCGGGGCCGACCAGCGATCAACCGATCTGCGCGCGCACGTACTCCGCCAAGGACCCGACGGACTCGAAGACCTCGGCGTTGATGTCGTCCTCGTCCATCTCGAACCCGAAACGTTCCTCCAGGACGGTGATCAGCTCGACGAGGGCGAGCGAGTCGAGCTCGGGCAGGGAGCCGAAGAGCAGGGTGTCCGCGCTCAGCGTGCCGGCGCTGTGATCGGTGCCGATCACCTCGGTGATCGCCTCGCCGACCCCGTCGAGGGTGGCTTCGGTGGTGTCGATGGTCATGGGGACTCCTTCGGGTTCAACGGGTTCAGGGGCTCAGACGAGGACTTCGAGCGGCGCCGGGTGGCTGAGGAAGGCGGTGGGGCTGGCGGTGAGGCCGTACGCCCCGGCCTGGTGGACCACGACGAGGTCGCCCACCTCGGCGCGCGGCAGGCTCACCTTGTCGCCGAGCAGGTCCAGGGGCGTGCAGAGGCAGCCGACGACCTGCACGGTCTCCTCCACAGCCTCCGCATCACCAGCAGCGGCGGCGACCGAGATCGGGTAGTTGCGGCGGATGACCTGGCCGAAGTTGCCGGAGGCGGCGAGCTGGTGGTGCATGCCGCCGTCGACGATCAGGAAGGTCTTGCCGCGGGAGATCTTGCGGTCGACGACCCTGGTCACATAGACCCCGGCCTCACCGACCAGATAGCGGCCGAGCTCGATGACGACCTGCGCGGACGGCAGCGCAGGACGTACCCGGGTGGCGAGCAGCTCCTCGAGGCGCGACCCGACCAGCGCGAGGTCGAGAGGCTGGTCCTGGGTGTAGTAGGGGATGCCGAAGCCGCCGCCGATGTTGAGGTAGGTCATCGCCTCGGGAAGGTCGCCGGAGAGGCGCAGGACCAGGTCGACGGTGCGTTCCTGAGCCTCCGCCAGAATCGACGCGTGCAGGTTCTGGGAGCCTGAGAAGACGTGGAATCCGGCCACCTCGACGTCGCGGTCGTGCAGCGTCTTGAGCAGCAGCGGCACCGTCTCGGCGTCGACCCCGAACTGCTGGGCGCCGCCGCCCATCCGCATCCCGGAGCCCTTGACCTCGAAGTCCGGGTTAACGCGCACCGCGACCCGCGGCCGGATCCCGAGCCGTTCGGCGGCCTCGACCAGACGGTCGGCCTCGAGCGGCGACTCGATCTCGACGAGCACCCCGGCCGCGACGGCCTGGGTCAGCTCGGCGACCGACTTCCCCGGTCCCGCGAAGCTCACCTCGCCCGGCGCCATCCCGGTGTCGAGCGCCACCCGCATCTCCGCTCCCGAGGCGACGTCGAGCGCGTCGACCGTGCGCGCCAGGTGCTGCACCACCGCGGGCATCGGGTTGGCCTTGACCGCATAGCTCAGGTGCACGTCCCCGGGCAGCGCCTCGCGCAACGAGGCGACCCGGGCGTCGATCGCGGCCCGGTCATAGGCGAAGAACGGCGTCGAGCCGACCCTCTCTGCCAGCAGCCGCACGGGTACGCCCCCGACGGCTATGGCCCCGACGTTCGGCATCTCACCACTCCAGACATGTCAGCTCGCTGTACAGGTAGTCGACCCGCGCCGGGTCGAGGGCGTCGCTGCGCAGCATCTTCGGCCGCGACCGCGAGAGCCGGTAGGAACCGCCCGGGGCCCCGCCCGCGACCCGGTGCTCGACCAGGGTCGCCGCGGCGCCGTGCTGGGTCAGCAGGTGCGAGGCCAGCCGCGGCGCGTGCCGCCGGAGCAGCTCCGGGTTGCTCGCGTAGAGGACCGAGGCGAAGGCGCGTACGCCCTTGCGGGTGTCCTTGCGGGCCACGACGTAGCAGTGCTCGGAGCTGGTGCTCAGCACCACGTGCCGGGCCGCCGCCGCGGCCCGGTGGTCGGCGTAGAGGTCCCGCTCCGCGCCCTGCAGCACCGAGTCCAGTACGTCGGGACGACTGCTCACCCGCACCCCACGCCCCGGCAGCGCCACCGCTGGGACCAGCGAGGTGGTCGTGTCCAGGTCGGTGAACTTGAGCTTCCGGTTGAGCGCGATCACGTTGCCCGAGGGCGAGAAGTCGGTGAACTCGTAGCCGGGCTGCTTGAGCAGCGTGGTCAGCAGCCGCAGCCCCTGGTGGCGGTGGCTGTCGAGGACGCACCAGGCGCCCAGGTTGCAGATCTGGAGCGTCTCCGAGCCAACCCGACGCTCGGAGTAGTAGGCGAGATAGGCGCCGACCACCCGCTCCCCCTCGGCGAGGAAGAACCCGTGGTTGGGCTGGGGTACGTCCCACGGCACCCGCAGCGCCTGGGTCCACTCCAGCTCCTGGACGCGCGGGTTCAGCTGCTCGTGCAGGAACGCCGAGACGGCCGGGAGGTCCTCGGCGGTGATCGGGGCGAGCACGGCCTTCATGCGCTCGCCACCCACTCCGGCCCACGCGGGGCGCTCATCCGGCGGGGGCTGACCAGGGTGCGTACGGCACGCCGCGACGTCTGCTTCCCCAGCAGCGCCCGGCTGCACTCGCGGGCCAGCACCATCAGCCAGTACGCAGCCCCTTGGACCCGCCCGCGACGGACCGTGAAGAGGCGTACCCGGTTGGCGACCAGGAGTGCCCACAGCCCCGGTGAGGTGGTGGACTCGCCCCCGAGGTGGACGGCGCGGGCCGCGGGCGCGAACCGCACCCGGAAGCCCCGGTCGCGGGCGCGCAGGTGGAACTCGGTCTCCTCGGAGTAGAGGAAGTAGGACTCGTCCCAGGGGCCGCACGCGCGCCAGCACTCGGCGCTGATCAGCTGCGTCGACCCCTCGGCCCAGTCGGTGTCCTGGCCGCGCTCGTACTCCGCCGGGTCGGCCACGATCTCCCCCGCCCACCGGACCCGGCCGGCGCGGTTGGCGCCCACCACGGCGTCGGCGAAGGCCCGCACCAGGCTCGGCGCGCCACGCATCGACTCGATCAGCCGGCCCTCGGCGTCGACCAGCCGGGGCACGGCCACGCCGACCCCGGGCACGAGCTCGCGCGCGAGCGCCGTGGCACAGCCCGGCTCGAGACGTACGTCCGGGTTGAGCACGAGCACCGCGTCGACGTCCGCATCCGCGGCGAAGGCGGCCGCGACACCCGCATTGATCCCGGCGGCGTAGCCGCCGTTGCGTCCGGTCTCGACGACGGTCGCGTCCGGCGCGAGGCGGCGCGCGGTCGCCACGGTGTCGTCGGCGGAGGCGTTGTCGGCGACCACCAGCCGCCACCCGAGCCCGGCGAGCCCACCCGGCAGAGAGCCGACGAGATCGGCCAGCAGGTGAGCGCTGTTGTAGGTCACCACCACGACGGCGACGGTGCGGATGGGGAGCGACACGTCACGAGTCTCAACGGCGTCCACCCCCGTCGGAGCCGCCTCCCGACCGCAGATCCCCCGTATGAGGTAGGCCTTCGCGCAGGTCGGCCGGACGAGGCCTCCGGATCCTTAGCGTGGAGGACATGCCCGCCCACGTGACCAACATCTGCTTCCACGGCATCGGCGAGCCCGAGCGCGAGCTGGAGCCGGGCGAGGACCGTTACTGGATCAGCAAGGACGCCTACGAGGACATCCTCGATGCCGTCGCCGGCCGCCCCGAGGTGAGGATCAGCTTCGACGACGGCAACCACTCCGACGTAGCCATCGGACTGCCGGGCCTGCAGGCCCGCGGCCTGACCGCGACGTTCTTCGTGCTGGCGGGACGGCTGGGGAAGCCGGGGAGCGTCGACCGTCTCGACGTCCGTCTCCTCCGGGTTGCGGGCATGCGGATCGGCACCCACGGCATGGACCACGTCAGCTGGCGCGGCCTCGATGCTGCGGGAGTACGCCGCGAGCTGATCCAGGCCCGCGAGCAGATCACCATGGCGGCCGGGGAGACCATCGACGAGGCGGCGCTCCCGCTCGGCCGCTACGACCGGGCCACGCTGCGTCACCTGCGCCGGCTGAGCTACCAGCACGTCTACACCAGCGACCGCGCCCAAGCGGTGGCCGGAGCCTGGCTGCAGCCGAGGTTCAGCATCACCGCGGAGGACGACGGGGCGAGCGTACGCAGCCACATCCTGACCGGACAGGGCATCGCCAGAAGGGTGGAACGCCAGGCTGCGGGCCTGGTCAAGAGGCTGCGCTGAACCTCTGCGCGGCCCCGAGAGAAGTAACCAGTTTGAAGGATGCCCCCGACCACGAGGTCGGGCAGTGTCGACACGACAGTGCCGACAAGACAATGGCCATCGAGACGCGAACGGGTGCGAACACATGCCAACCAAGCCAGGCCGGCGCCGTCGGATCGCGGTTGTGGGAGGGCTGGCTCTGCTGCTGGTCGCCATGACCTGGTTCCTGTGGCCCAACTCCAGCCCGGTACGCAACGTCGGCTCCGACTCGCTGCCGACGGTCAAGCCACCCGCGAGCGTGTCCCCCTCCCCCAGCCCTTCGGCTGACCCGAGTCCGTTGGTCTCCTCGGCCCCGCCGACACCGACCCCCGCGCCCTCTGCGACCCCGGAGCGTACGCAGTCCTCGACCGCCGCGCCACCGGCCAAGGGGTTCCCCACCCGTGAGTCGGCGGGCCTGCCCGCCGGCTGGAAGCCGAAGCGCACCGCGACCGGGGACTTCTGGATCCGGCACCGCGGAGCGGTCGTGGAGGACCTGCGGATCACCAACGGCGTCATCTACGTCACCGCGCCCGGTGTCACCCTGCGCCGCGTCGAGGCGATCGCCTCGGTCGTGGTCAACGACTACAACGACCAGTGCAACACCGGGCTGCGGATCGAGGACTCCGACTTCATCCGGAGCAGCGCCCCGACGACCGAGGAGGCCTGGCCGGCGGTCTCGGCAGGCGGCTACACGGTGGACAACGTCGTCATCGACGGCGTACCCGAGGGCCTCCGCGCCTCCAACAAGGAGCGCTGCGGCGGCATCGGGATCCAGGACTCCTTCATCCGGGTCACCTCCCCGGACGTGTGCAGCGACTGGCACGGCGACGGACTGCAGGGCTACGGCGGCGGCAAGGTCAAGGTACGCCGGACGGTGATGATCCTGGACGTCAAGAACGAGTGCCACGGCACCGCCCCGTTCTTCAACCCCGAAGGCCAGGGCAACGAATCGGTCGACATCGACGGTCTGGTCGTGGCGGGCGGCGGCTACCCGTTCCGCAACGGCATGCCCGGGCCGGTCCGCAACCTCTACGTGGTCGACCAGAGCTGGGTCTACAGCCCGCTCGACGTCGACTGCTCGGTGGTCACCGAGTGGAGCGCGGCCGTGGTCACCATGGACTCAGCGGGCCAGCCGGCCCCCATCCGCGACCTACCCTGCGAGTGACGTCTGGGCTGGAAAACCCGCCATTTATACCAAGTTTTGAGGTGCCGGGACCGTGAGGACCGTGCCTAGGGTCGATGCCGTTGCCCAGGTATCCCCCACGAACAGGTGCATTCATGCCCTCCCACCGCACGCCCAGCAGGTCTACCCGGTGGCGGCGCACCGCCTTCGCCAGCGTCCTCGTCACCCTCATCGCCGGCAGCGCCCTCTGGGCTTTCGGCACGGCGACCGCGCACCCGGAGACGGTCAGCCTTCTCCCCGACGACGCGGTCCCCGCGGTCCTGACGGACCCCGACTCCCGGCCGGTCGAGCTCGGGCTGCGGTTCCGGACCTCGGAGCCGGTCGAAGCGGTCGCGGTCCAGGTCTACCTGGGCCCGGACAACCACGGGCCGCACCAGGCGACCCTGTGGTCGGGACGGGGCCGCCCGCTCGCCCGCGTCCAGCTCGGCGGCGCGGCCGGCGACGGCCTGAGGGTCGCCGATCTCGACCGGCCGGTACGTCTTCAGCCAGGCCGCTCCTACGTCGTCTCCTACACCGCGCCCGGTGGTCACTACTCGACCGACGAGCACTTCTTCGACCGCCCGATCAGTAACGGTCCGCTCTCGGCCGGCGCGAACGCGGGTGTCTACAGCTACCGGCCGGGCGAGTTCCCCCGCTCGACGTACCGGGCCACGAACTACCAGGTCGACATCGTCGTGCGGCCGACCGGCTCTGGCGAGGAGCCGACGTCGACACCGACGCCATCCGAGAGTGCACCGTCCTCGAGCGCGCCCCCGTCCCAGAGTCCCAGCCCCTCGACGAGCGTCAGCCCGAGTGCGCCGGCGAGCTCGCCGACGGCTCCGTCGACCTCCCCGAGCTCCCCGACCAGCACTCCGACGACGTCCGCTCCGTCGCCCACCTCCGCCCCTCCGGCCGGTGGCTTCCCGACCCGCGCCTCGGCCGGGCTGCCGGACGGCTGGCAGCCGAAGCGGTCGGTGACCGGGACGTACACGATCAGTACGCCTGGGGCCGTCGTCGAGGACCTGCGCGTCACGAACGGGACGATCAACGTCACCGCCAAGAACGTGACCCTGCGCCGGGTGCAGGCGGTCGGCTCGGTGATCGTCAACTACGCCAGCGCCACCTGCGCGACCGGCCTCGTCATCGAAGACTCCGAGATCGTCCGTGGCACGGCCCCGACGACGGACGAAGCCTGGCCCGCGGTCACCTCGGGCGGCTACACGGCCCGCAACGTACTCATCGACGGGGTTCCGGAGGGCTTCCGGGCCCAGGGCAGGTCGGCGTGCGGCGGCGTCGCGATCCACGACTCCTACGTGCGTGTCGTCTCGCCCGACGTCTGCACCGACTGGCACGGTGACGGCATCCAGGGCTACGGCGGTGGGGCGCTCACCGTCCGGAAGACGGTCATCGACTTCGTCGACACCAACGGATGCGGCGGCACCGCCCCGTTCTTCTACCCCGACCAGGACAACACCTCCGTCGACATCGACGGCCTGATCGTGAGCGGCGGCGGCTACCCGTTCCGGCTCGGCACGCCGGGCACGGTGAGGAACCTGTACGTGGTCGACCGGAGCTGGGTCTTCGGGCCGCTCGACGTCAGATGCAGCCTGGTCACCCAGTGGCAGGCGTCAACCGCGACGCTGAACTCCGCCGGTCAGCCCGTCGTGGTGCGCAACCTGCCCTGCACGACCTGATCGATCCGTACGTTCCAGACGCGTGACCGCGCTCGCCAGCCCGAGCACCAGGAAGATCGTGCCCATCGTCATCGGGAAGGCGAACGCGTCGAAGAAGGCCAGCCCGGCGAAGCCGGCGGCGGCGGCGCCGATGAGCGCGACGACGAGGTCACGCGTCTTCGGGTCCTCGCAGGCGCGATAGACCCGGGCTAGCTGGATGAACGTCGCGACGACGAACGCCACGAAGAGAAGCACGCCGATGATCCCGATGCTCACCATCATCTGGAGGTACTGGTTGTCGAAGATGCGGTACTTCGGCAGGAACGTCCCCAGCCCGCGCCCGAAGAACGGGTTGCGGTCGACAAAGAACCAGGCCACCCCGTAGCTGTCGGTGCGCGAGGTGACGCTCGGGTCCTCCTCGGCACCGACGAACATCCCGGTCACCGAGTTGATGATCCGCGGCGCGACCAGGAACACCAGCCCCAGCCCGCCGACCGCGAGCCCCAGCACCATCGCGCGCTGCTTGCGTGACCAGCCGATCATGCAGACCGCGACCGCGATGGCGGCGCCGAGGTAGGCCGACCGGCTCGAGGAGGCGGCGATGATCATGCAGATCAGCACCACCGGGGTCCAGCGGACGAGCGGGTTGAGGTTGCGATGCTGGAAGCCGACGTGGAGCGCGATCGGCACCAGCATCCCCATCAGGGTGCCGTACTCGATCGGGCTGAGGGCGGTCCCGGCGGGACGTACGAGGCCGTTGCGCATCGCCAGCTCGACCGTCGTCATCGGGGTCAGGACGGGGATCGAGATCCGGTCGACGAAGATCTGCCGGGCGAAGAACTGGGCCAGGCCGAGGACCGCGAGGAAGCTGCCGCCCACGACCAGCCGCCACACCAGCACATGGACCCTGGCCATGCTCGGGATGGCGTCGCCGGCGAGCAGCAGCGTGCCCACCCAGGAGACCATCGCGAGGATCGCGACGTCGGCCGGGCTCACCTCGTCGCGGCTGATCGGACGTGACATCGCGATGACATAGGTGACTCCGACGCTGAACAGGAACAGCGCCAGCACCAGCCGCATCGGCTGCGGGGGCCGGTCGACCGGCAGCGGCCGGCCGATGCTCAGCAGCACCCAGAGCGCGAAGCTGCCCAGCCCCATCAGCATCGAGACCGAGCCGGCGCTGCCCAGCGGCCGGAAGACCAGCCAGGACGGGATCACGAAGACGGCGAACGTGTAGAGGCTCAGCCACGTCACCGCATCGACACCACGGCGTACGGCCATCGTTCCTGCCTCAGCCGTGGAGGCGCTGGACGACGTGGTCGTCGCCGCGGTCGCCGCGGTCGTCCTGGTCGTACCGGTCGTCCTCGTCGGGCTCGTCGTCGTAGGCGGCGTCCTGGGCGGCCAGCGACGCGGCCCGCTCCTCGCGGGCCAGGCGGCGGCGCAGCACGATCCCGTCGATCGCGTAGACCAGCACCGCGGTCATCGCGAGACCGAGCACGACGGCCATGATCCTCGCCCGCAGCGGACCGCTGCCGTCGATGGCGGCGGTCTCGTCCAGCGCGAGCGGGCGGGAGCGCAGCCGGGCGTTGCCCCTCGCGTTGACCTCGTCCTGCAGCCTGCCGAGAGTGTCGGGAATCGAGTCGGCGACGAAGTTCAACGCCTCGATGGCGTTGGCCTCGCTGTCCGCGCTGACGTCGATCGCGATCACCGGACCGCGCGTCGACTCCTCCATCGAGACCGTGACGGCAGCGCCTGGGGTGACCTCCGCGATCGCCTCCTGCGCGGGCGCGCTGGTGTAGTAGGCGACCACGACCCGCGCCGGCAGGTCGAGCCCACCGAGCCCCAGGAACGGGTTGCCGCCGGGGCCGACCGCGTTCTTGGAGGGGAGCATCAGGACCAGGCCCCGGGCGGTGTAGCTCGGCGCCACGAAGGCCGACGCGCTCC
The DNA here is from genome assembly GCF_040300245.1 of Nocardioides sp. NPDC000445. NCBI lineage: Bacteria > Bacillati > Actinomycetota > Actinomycetes > Propionibacteriales > Nocardioidaceae > Nocardioides > Nocardioides sp. NPDC000445. Next base: position 29,194 of record NZ_JBEPDH010000025.1, read on the forward strand.
AGCCGAGCACGCCGGTCAGCAGGATGCCGACCACCGCGAGATACCACCGTCGACGGATCGCACCGACGAACTCCGACAAGACCATGCGGCCGAACGTACCCACCCAGGATCGGTGTGAGCCGACCTCGCCGACGTCCTACCCGATTTGGGCGATGACCCCGCTGACCTGGGCGGACTCGGCCCCTGCGGACCTAGCGTTCCGACCATGGCGCTGTGGGACCTGCTGCGGGCGATGGTCCGACGATGGCCGATCGTGGTGGTCGGCGCGATCATCACCCTCGCCGCCGCGAACTACGCGAGCCAGGACCGCAGCGTGTACTGGACTCGTACGGACCTGGTCTTCCTGGCTCCGAAGAACGCGCAGTACCCCAACGCGCTGCGGGCGACCTCCGAGGACCTGGTGATCACCGCCGGCGTGGTCGGCAAGCTCGTCGTCGGAACCCGGCAGATCCCGAAGTTCACCGCCACCGACGCGGGGCTGATCGGTATGGGCGTACGCGACGGGTGGACCGTCCGGCTGCCCGACACCGGCGGCCAGTGGGCGCCCAACTACACCGACCAATGGTTGATCATCGAGGTCGTCGGCTCCGACCCGGAGACCGTGCGCACCCGCAAGGAGCAGCTGGTCGAGGAGATGACGGCCGCGCTCGACCGGGTGCAGGACGAGTACCGGGTGGCCGAGGCGTTCCGGATGACGACCAAGGAGGCACCCGGCTCGACCGTCGTCTACCCCGTCGGCGGGAGCTCGAAGCGGGCGTTCGCCGTCTCCGGGCTGCTCGGCGCCGCCGCCACCCTCTACCTGGTCGTACGCATCGACCCGATCCTGCTGCGGCGCAAGGCGCGCCGCGCCGAGACGCCGCCGGAGACCGACCTTGGCTGAGACCCGCCCCCACACCGCCCTCGCCTGGAGCATCGCCAACACGGCGGTGACCAAGCTCGGCACGATGGTCGTCGGCATCCTCGTCGCGCGGCTGCTCGGGCCGGAGAGCTACGGGACGTACGCCGTCGCCTTCCTCGCCCTGATGGCGGTGCTGAGCTTCAACGAGCTCGGCGTGAGCCTCGCGGTGGTGCGCTGGAAGGACGACCCGCGCGAGATTGCCCCGACGGTGACCACGATCTCGGTCGCCGCCAGCCTGCTCATCGCCGCCGGGATGGTGATCGGGGCCGGCCCCTACGCGCGGGCGATGGGCGAGCCGGACGCGGCGGCGCTGGTTGCTCTCTTCGCGGTCCCGGTGGTGCTCAGCGGGATCAGCGCCACGCCCGCGGCGCTGCTGCAGCGCAACCTGATGCAGGGCAAGCGGATGCTCATCGACCAGATGGCCACGCTCGTGGCGGTGCCGGTCATGCTCGGGCTCGCGCTGGCCGGCGCCGGTCCGTACTCCCTGGTCATCGGTCATCTTCTCGGCGTATCCGTCACCACGGTGATGTTCCTGCGGATGTCGCCGCTGCCGTGGCGTCTGGGGCTCTCCCGGTCACACGCGGTCACGCTGCTTCGCTTCGGCGCCCCGCTGGCGGTGACGAGCATCCTGGTCTTCGCGGTCGGGTTCGCCGACCAGATCGTCATCGGCGGCATGCTGGGTGCGACCGCGCTCGGGTTCTACGTGGTCGCCTTCAACCTCTCCAGCTGGCCGGTCACGATGCTGTCGAAGCCGTTGCGGCAGGTCACGCCGGTGATCTTCGCTCGGCTGCAGCACGATCCCGTTGGTATGAGGCGGGCCTTCGCGCGGCTCTCCGCGCTGGTGCTGACCGTGACGCTCCCGGGCTGCTCGGCGCTGGCCGCGCTGGCGCCGGAGGTGATCGGGCTCGTCTACGGCGACGTCTGGCAGGCGGCCGCGGCACCGCTCCTCTGGCTCGGCGCGCTCGCCGTGCTGCGGATCTCCTTCGAGCTCGCCTACGACTTCCTGGTCATCGCCGGCTCGACGCGCAGCCTGATGACGATCCAGATCGTCTGGCTGATCGCCCTGGTGCCGGCGTTGCTGGCGGGGGCGGCGTGGGACGGCGTCGGCGGGGTCGGCCTGGCCACGTTCGCGGTCGGCCTCGTCGTCATCCTGCCGCTGCATCTCTTCTACCTCGCGCGGGCCGGGGTCGGGCTCGGTGGCCTCGCCGCCGGTGCCGCCCTGCCGGCTCTCGGCGCGCTCGCCGTCTGGACCGCGGCCGTCGGGATGCGCGTCGCGCAGCCGTCGGTCTGGGTGACCTGCGCGGTCACCGGCCTGGTGCTCGCCGCCGTGTGGGCGGTGCTGTTGCGACGCCGCCGCGAGGACGTCCGCTGGTTCCGCTCCGGCGCCGGTTCCTCCCCCACCCCCGGTGAGCCCTCCACGACACTGAACGAGGACGTCCATGTCTGACCGTCTCGACGACAACCACGAAACCCTGGAGGAGATGTACGCCGCCGCGGCAGCAGCTGCGAGGCGACGTCCGCGGCGCGCGGCCGCCCTGGCCCAGGCCGCGGCCGAGTTCGCCTGGGGCAACCACACCGGGTGGTTCGCGTACGAGCCCCTCGAGCTGCTGCTCACCGAGCTGGGCCGCTCGCTCCCGTCCGTGGCCGTGCCGACCCGGCCGCGGCGCACCCTGCACGTGGTCACGCAGATGTACCAGAGCGGCGGGCACACCCAGATCATCGCCGGCTGGACCGACCAGCTCGCCGACCGGTCCCACGAGATCGTCGCCACCCGGCAGATGACCTCGCCGGTGCCGGCCAAGATCGCCTCCCGGCTCGGGGACCGGGTCGGCCTGACGATGCTCGACACCACACCCGGGAGCCTGCTCCACCGCGCCGCCCGGCTGCGTGCGCTCGCCTCGACCGCCGACCTGGTGGTCTCCCACTGCCACCCCTTCGACGTGGTCCCCGCGCTCGCCTTCGCCGACCGCCGAGACCTGCCGCCCGTCGTCTACATCGACAACACCGACCACGTCTTCTGGGTCGGGGTGCGGGCCTATGACCGGGTCGTCCACCTGCGGCGCAGCGGCCAGGACCTCGCCCAGCACCGTCGCGGCCTGCCGATGGAGCGGTCGATCGTACGCAACCGGCCGCTGTCGGTCCGCGGCCGGACCAAGCGTCGCGAGACCGCGAAGCCGCAGTGGAACGTACGCGCCTCCGACGTGCTGGTCGTCACCGCGGCCGACTCGAGCAAGTTCCAGGGCGGCGACACCTACCTGGCGGCCGTCGAGGCCGCCGTGGCCGCCGAACCCCGCCTGCAGTGGCGGGTCGCCGGCCCCGACCCGGAGTCGGAGCCGTGGGCCGGGCTGGCGCGGCGTACGTCCGGGCGGATCCAGGCTGTCGGCATGCTCCCCGACGTGGCCCCGCTCCACCATGCCGCCGACGTCTACCTCGACTCGTTCCCGTTCGCGGGGCTCACCTCGCTGCTCGAGTCCGGCGGCCTCGGCAACCCCGTCGTCACCTTCCGCGGGCATCGGCCCGAGTGTGCGGTGTGGGGCTCGGACTCTCCCGGGATCGACCACCTGATGCTGCGCCCGAAGAGCGCCGACCAGCTGCGCGACACCCTCCTCGACCTGGTCCGCCGGCCGCGTGAACGGGTCTCGCGCGGCAGCGCCACCGCCCAGGCGATTCTCGAGTGTCACACCGGCCCCGGCTGGGTCGCGGACGCCGAGTCGCTCTACCTGACACCGCAGCGGCTCGGCGACGACCTGCTCGCCCCCGTTCGTGGCCGCGGCCATCTCGACCTGCTCACCGTCTCCGTCCAGGCGACCAACCCGTTCAGCCGTACCGGCGCCGACATCACCGCCGGCCTCCTCGGCGCGATGCCCCTCACCGACCGCATCTCCATGTGGCGCCAGACCCGCCGCGGCGGTGCCGGCCGCGTCCGCGACCTCGCCCCCGAGTGGGCTGCTGCTGCGGTTCGGGCGCGGCTGCGCCGCCGACCTGCAGGAATACCCGGTTAACCAGCCTCTACGAATTTCTCAGGCCTGCCCCGATCACCCCACGAAGAACGCCCGGTTGCGCGGTCGGCTCCACAGCGGCGCGAGAGCAGCCGGGTCGGCACCGAGGAGGAGCCAGAGGCCGGTGTCGCGGGCGAGGCCGACGACGTAGGGGCCGGTCGCGGTGGCGGCGAGGGGGGCGATCTCCTCGGGCCGCAGGCCGGAGACCAGGAGCAGCTCGGAGGGGGCGGTCGCGGCGACGGCGGCGACGACGCCGGGCCAGCGGAGGGTGGCGGCGGAGAAGGCGATGCCGTTGCGCTCCAGACCCTCGGCCTCGCCGACCGTGCCGTCGCGGGTGGGGTCGACGACGCGGATCGAGGAGCTGCCCGCGAGCCGGGCGACGTCGTCGACGAGCAGCCGGATGTCGGCGAGCACCACCTGACGCCCACGCGCGTGGCCCCGATCCTGCGGGACCCCGCGCAGCGAGCGCCTCACCCGGCGGGCCCGGACGGACTCGCCCCAGAACGTTCGCGCGCCCCGGCCTCGCCGGACGGTCCAGGAGGTGGTCCCGGCACCGTGCTCACCGGCCACGATCCCGCACGTGGTGCGGATGGGCACGAGGCTCGCGTAGGTGTGGCCGACGCTGCGATGCGCGACGTCGAGACGGGCGAGGTTGGTGGTCATGCTGTTGTGGGTCAGCGGGATGTCGACGGCGGCGGCGCGGCGTCCGGAGGCGCGCATGCGAAGGCAGTACTCCACGGCGTACGCGTGCCAGGCCAGGTCGGGCGACTCCGAGAGCGGCTCGCGCAGCACCTGTGAGCGGGTGACCATGAAGAGCACCTCGTCGAGGGAGTCGACGTCTACCGGGACCGAGGTGGAGCGGCCGAGCGGGACGACCCGGTCGCGCACCGCACCGACGACCTCGCCGCGGTGGTCGACTCCGACCGCCCCCAGCACCCCGAGCGAGGGGTCGGCGAGGAGCGTCGCGGCAGCAGCCTCGAGCGCGGGCAGCGAGTGCAGGTAGACGTCCTGGTGGACGAAGACGACGACCTCGTTGCGTGCCATCCGGGCGCCGTGGTTGAGCGCCGCACCGGCGCTCGCGAACGCACCCGAGACGTTGTCGACCGGGATCAGCTCGGTCTGCCGCGATGCTCCCGGAGCGGCCTTGATCGAGGCCGCCAGGCACGACTCCAGCACCGCCGGGTCGTTGTAGACACAGACGATCGAGACCGGTGTACGCACCTCACCCATGCCTCACCGCCGCGATGAGCACGTCGGCGACGTACTCCTGCTGCTCCGGGCTCAGGTGCGGGAACATCGGCAGCGACAGGATCTCGCCCGCCGCCCGCTCCGCGACCGGGAAGGAGCCCTCGCCGAACCCCAACGAGGCGTACGCCGCAGTCAGATGCACCGGGAACGGATAGTGGATCCCGGTGCCGATCCCGGCCTCCAGCAGCGCAGCCAGCACCCGGTCACGGTCACCGACCCGGACGACATAGAGATGCCAGACGTCGAGGTTGCCCGGCGCCGACTCGGGCACCCGGAGCCCAGGAACGCCGGAGAGAAGACGGTGGTAGCGGTCGGCGGCCTGCCGGCGCAGCTCGTTCCACTTCTCCAGACGGGCCAGTTTCGCGGCGAGCACGACGGCCTGGATCGTGTCGAGGCGGGAGTTCATCCCGACGACCTCGTGGACGTACTTGGTCTCCGAGCCATGGGCCGCGAGCAGCCGGACCATCCGCGCGATCTCCGGGTCGGAGGTCGTCACCGCGCCGGCGTCACCGGCAGCGCCGAGGTTCTTGCCGGGGTAGAAGCTGGTCGCCGCGACGGTGGCGAGCGAGCCGCTCGCTCGACCGTTCCGGCGCGCGCCCTGGGACTGCGCGGCATCCTCGATCACCGGGATCCCGGCGGCCGCCGCGAGCGGGAGCAGCTGCTCCACGAACGCGGTCTGCCCGAACAGGTGCACGGGCACGATCGCCTGCGTACGCGACGTGAGCGCCCGCTCCACCGCGACGGGATCGATCAACAGGTGTGACTCGTCGACGTCGACGGGCACCGGTACCGCCCCGATCCGGCTGGCCGCCTCGGCGGTCGCGATGAAGGTGTTGGCGGGCACGATCACCTCACCACCGGGCCGTACCCCGACGGCTCGCATCGCGAGCTCGAGCGCGTCGGTCCCGTTGCCGACGCCGACGCAATGGCCGGCTCCGACGTAGGCCGCATACTCCTTCTCGAAGGCCGTCACCTCCGGTCCTCCCACGAATGCAGTTCGCGAGAAGACGTGGTCCAGCCCGAGGCGTACCTCGTCCTCGATCTCCGACTGCTGCGACCCGAGGTCGACGAACGGCACCTTCACCAGATCAGCTCCTGACGTGAATTGAGACGGCGGGCGGGCACTCCGGCCCAGGTCTCCCCGGCGGGCAGGTCGTGGAGCAGGACCGCTCCCATGCCGAGGACGGAGTCGGCTCCGACGGTGGTGCGCTGACGCACCGAGGAGCTCATCCCGAGGTAGGCGGCCTCACCGATCACGACCTCGCCGCCGAGGGTCACCCCGGCGCAGATGGTCGCGTAGTCGCCGACGATGTCGTCGTGGGTGAGGACCGCGTTGGGCATCGCGACGACATGGCGCCCGACGCGTACACCGGCCGTCAGCACGACCCCGGCGAGCAGCACGGTCCCGGCACCGAGCTGGCAGCCGGCCGGCACCGACGCGGTGGGATGGACGATGGTCGCGTAGCGCTCCGGCGCCACCCCATAGCCGATCAGCCGGTTGTAGAGGCGTCGGCGCGTCGACCCGGCCCCGGCGCAGATGACCAGGTCGTCACCGCAGTCGGTGGCGACCTCGATCGGTCCGATGACCTTGACCCCGCCGGTTCCGTCGACCGAGCCGATCATCTGGCCCCAGCGCTCGCGGTCGTCGTCGACGGCGACGATCTCGTCGTACTCCGCCGCCGCCGCGACCTCCCCGGCGAGCCCGCTGGCCGCGACGAGAACCAGCGTGGTCATCGACGTCCTCCCCCCTGCCGGAGTACGTCGATGACCCGCGCCTGCTCCGAGTCCGAGATCTGGTGGAAGAGCGGCAGGATGAGCGTGTTGTCGGTGAGGTGCTCGGTGGCCGGGAGGCTGAGGGACGACGAGGCGTACGCAGGCTGCCGGTGCGACGCCATGATCCCGCGTCGCGCCGAGATCCCGGCCTCGGCCAGGGCGCTCAGCAGCCCCTCCCTGTCCAGCCCGTAGGGGTACCCCACCTCGATCCAGAACGACTGGAAGTTGCTGGTCCCCCAGGTCGGGTCCGCGACCGCCCGCAGCCCGCCGATCTCGGCGACCGACTTCGCGTAGACCGCGGCCAGCTCCCGGCGCCGGGCGACGACCTCGGGCAGCCGGTCGAGCTGCACCAGGCCGACAGCGGCCTGCAGGTCCGTCATCCGGAAGTTGAAGCCGACCTCGTCGTAGGACTCCGGCGGCGAGACCAGGCTGGCGTGCCGGTCGGCGGCGGAGACGCTCATCGCGTGCTCGCGCAGCCGGCGCGCCCGCTCGGCCAGGTCGGCGCGCGAGGTGGTGAGCATCCCGCCCTCGCCGGTGGTGAGGATCTTGCGCGGGTGGAAGGACCAGGCAGCGATCTCCGCTCCCGCACCCACGGGGCGACCGCGGTAGGTCGACCCGGCACCGCAGGCGGCGTCCTCGACGACCATGATGTCGAGCGGGTCGCAGACCTCCCGGATCGCGTCCAGGTCGACCGGAACCCCGCCCTGGTCGACCACGATCACCGCGGTGGTACGCGGCGTGAGGGCCTCCCGGACCGTCTCGGCGGTGAGGTTCCCGGTGACCGGCGAGACGTCCGCGAAGACCGGGCGGGCACCGACGTAGACCGCCGCGTTGGCGGTCGCGATGAACGAGAAGGACGGGACGACGACGTCGTCACCGGGGCTCACCCCCGCCACGACCAGCGCCAGATGGAGCGCCGTGGTGCAGCTCGAGGTGGCGACCGCGTGAGCGGCCTGCTGCGAGGAGGCGAAGCGGCGCTCGAACTCGGCCACACGCGGTCCCTGGGCGACCCAGCCGGAGCGGAGCACGTCGGCGACCGCCTCGACCTCCTCCTCGCCCAGCCAGGGCTGCATGACGTTGATCCGGTTCATGACGTACCTCCGCTGAGCTCGCGGCCGGCGGCGATCTCGGAGCGCAGCGGCGCCCACCACTCGACGAGCTGGCGCAGCCCCTCCTCGAGCCCGATCGTCGGGGACCAGCCCAGGTCCTCGCGGGCCGCGGAGATGGAGGCGAGCCGTCGGGTGACGCCGTTGACCGCTCGCTCCGGACCGTGCTCGACGCCGAGCGGCGAGTCCATCGCCCGCAGCAGCGCCTCGGCCAGCTCCAGCAGCGAGGTCTCGGTGCCGGAGGCGATGTTGTAGACGCCCTCCTTCACGTCCGAGGCCGCCGCCAGGATGTTGGCGCGGGCGATGTCGGGGACGCAGACGAAGTCCATCGTCTGGCGCCCGTCGCCGAAGATCAGCGGCGGCTTGCCGTCGGCGATCCGCTCCATCCACCGCACCAGCACCTCGGTGTAGGCGCCGTGGACGTCCATCCGGGGTCCGTAGACGTTGAAGTAGCGCAGCCCGACGTAGTCGAGCCCGTGCATCGCCCGGAAGGACCGCACCAGCCCCTCGTTGTAAGACTTCGCGGCCCCGTAGAGGGTGTCGTTGTTGTTGTGGTGGTGCCCCTCCGGCGTCGGGAACTCCTCGGCGAGCCCGAAGACCGAGGCCGAGGAGGCGTAGATCAGCTTGTCCACCCGCGCCTGCACGGCGGCCTCGACCACGTTGAAGGTGCCGTCGACGAGCACCTCGTTGGCCAGCCGGGGCTCCTCGGCGCACAGCGTGATCCGGATGGCGGCCTGGTGGAAGACGAGGTCCTTGCCGGCGGTGAGGTCGCCGACCAGGTCCCGGTCGCGGATGTCGCCCTCCACGAGCCGCACCCGACCGGTGGCGAGGGCGTCGTCGAGGTTGGCCTTGCGTCCCCGGATCAGGCTGTCGAGCACGTCGACGTGCGCGACCCCGGCGTCGAGGAGCTGGTCCACGATGGTGGAGGCGATCGTGCCCGCACCTCCGGTGACCAGGACGTTCGCACCGTTCAGTTTCGTGAGGTCGGGAGAGGTCATCGGATCAGCTCCAGGGTCGGGGTCTCGGCGGCCACCTCGACGAGGGCGCCACGGGCTCGGAGGCTGGTCTGGGCCGCCTCCAGGACGGAGAGGACACGGAGCCCGGCGGCCCCGTCGGTGCGCGGCGTACGGCCCTGCCGGATCGCCTCGGCGAACTCGCCGACCATCCGGGCGAGCGCCTCGTACTCGGGCAGCGCGGGCGCCCAGGTGTCACCCAGCCGGTAGGAGATCGTCGCGGCGGCGCGGTCGGCGATGTCCACGCTCTGCTGGACCAGGTCGACGCCGCGATCGAAGACGCTGAGCCGCTGTTGCGGGTTGAGGTCGTCCCAGACCAACGTACGCCGGCTCCCGCCGATCACCATCTGCCTGATCTTGGTGGGGCTGAGCCAGTTGACGTGGACATGGGCCATCGCCCCGCCCTCCAGCGGCAGCGTCAGGTAGCCGACGCAGGACTTGCCCGCCCGGAGCGGGTCGGCGCCGTGCGCGGCGACCCCGGTGGGGCGCAGCCCGCCGGGCAGGATGAAGTCGAGGATGGAGAGGTCGTGCGGAGCCAGGTCCCAGAAGACGTCGACGTCGGGCTGCACAAGCCCGAGGTTGATCCGCACCGAGTCGACGAACAGGATCTCACCGAGCGACCCGTCCTCGATCAGCTCGCGGATCTTCTGCACGACCGGTGTGTAGCAGTAGGTGTGGTCGGCCATCAGCACGAGATCGTTGGCGCGCGCGGCCTCGACCATGCTCCGCCCGGACTCCACGTCGTCGGCCAGCGGCTTCTCGACGAGCACGTGCTTCCCGGCCCGCAGCGCCCGCTCCACCAGCCCCCGGTGCGTCCGAGCCGGGGTGGCGATCGCGATCGCGTCCACGTCTTCCCGCGCGAGCACCTCGTCGAGGTCGGTCGTGGCCAGCACATCCGTGCCGCCGCCGATCACGTCCTGGGCCCGCGCGAGGTCCAGGTCGACCACCGCGACCAGCGACCAGTCCCGTGCGTTCCGGAAGTTGCGGACCAGGTTGGGCCCCCAGTAACCGGCCCCGACCACTGCCACGCCGAGCGGATCCCCATCAGTCATGACGACCATGAAATAGGCGCGGGCGAGGCTCCGAAGAGCCTCGCCGCACCTATCCCCGCAATTAGGGACCGCTCAGCCGGCCTAGGGCGACGCCGGGCGGAACCTCACGTCCACGAAGTAGTTCGTGGAGTTCCAGGATCGGTTCGGGAGCCCCCCTCCGGACCCGTACCGATACCTGCCGTTGGCTCCGCCCGGGGCCGTCAGTGGGCCGACCGTCCGCGACTGGGTGAGCGCCGCGGGCGTCGAGGCGTAGCGCCCGTTGGGCGCGTAGTAGGACACGACGTACGTCGCCCCTGGCGTGAGCGCGACCGGTGTCGGCAACGTGGCCGTCTGCCAGCCGATCGCGGTCTCGTTGGTGAAGGTCACCTGGGCGATCCGGGTGCCTGCCGAGTTCCACAGCGAGCCGGTGTGGGTGCCGGTGTTGCCGGTGCCCTTGTAGAACCGGATCGCGGTCACCGAGCCGGCCACCGACGTCCTGAAGGCCGTGCCGAGCTCGATCGGCATGATGTCGAGTGTCGAGGTGTTCTGCGGAGTCACACCGGTGAACAGCGACACCTCGGTCACCGCGGCTGGGACAGTCGTGAACGACCACGTCTGCGTGGGCAGGTTCGCCCCTTCGGTCGAGACCACACCCGAGACCGTCACCGACACCGTGGCCCCGGACGGCAGCGCCGCCGACGGGGTGAAGCGCAGCGTACGTCCGTCGCTGCTCAGCGCCGCCGAACCCGCCACCGAGGACCCGTTGGCCGTGACCGACATGTTCCAGCCGCTCGCGATCCCTGTCGAGAACGTGATCGACGGGGTCACCGAGGTCGCCACCTCTGTCGTTCCCGGTTCCGGAGTCTGCTCGGTGACCGAGATGGTCGGACCCGCCCGCTCGAAGACGACATCGGCGAAGTAGTTCGTCGACCCGAACGAGTACTGCGGGAACCCGCCCGCGGCACCGTAGAGATAGCGACCGTTGTTGCCCGCCGGAGCGGTCAGGTCACCCGAGGAGTAGGCGGTCGCGAAGAACTGCGACGTGGTCGCATAGTGCCCCTGCGGAGCCAGGTAGGAGACGATGTACGACACCCCTGCCTGCACCTCGACCGGACTGGACAAGGTGGCCTGCTGCCAGCCGGAGGCGGTCTCTCCGGTGAAGGTCACCTGGGCGAGGCGCTGGCCGGCCATGTTCCACAGCGACCCGACGTGGGTGCCGCCGTTGCCGGCTCCCTTGTAGAACCGGATCGCCGTCACCCGCCCGTCTCGGGTGGGACTGAACACCGTCCCGACCTCGACCGGAGAGCTGTCGTCCTGGGCCTCGACCGCGGGCACCACGTCACCGAAGAGCGTCTGGCTCGATGGTGTCTCCGCCGATCTGGTCCGGAACGTCCAGGTCTGTGTGGGCAGACTCGCCCCCTCGGTCGAGGTGACCCCGCTGAGCGTGACCGTCACGTCCGCGGATGCGGGCAGCGAGGAGGTCGGGTCGAAGGTGAGCGTCGTCCCGGAGTTGCTCAGCGTCGTCGTCCCCGGGATGGACTGGCCGCCCGAGGTCGCCGACATCGTGTAGCCGGAGCTGATCGCCGAGGAGAACGACGCCACGACGTTGCTCGAGCGCGGCACCTCGACCGCCCCGGGAACCGGGCTGCGCGAGGTCATCGTCAGCGTCGGCGCACCCTTCTCGAAGACGACGTCGACCATGTAGCTCGAGGGCGAGGTGGCCGCCGGGAAGCCGGTGCCATAGGCGTACGCCCCTGCCGTCGAGGTCACCCGCAACGGCGGCTTCGACAGGTCGGCCGACGCGAAGGCGTTCGGGGTGGCCGAGTAGTAGCCGTTGGTGCGGTAGGAGGCGATGTAGTCGGTGTTCGCCTGGATCTGCACCGGCTCGGCGAACGTCAGCGTCTGCCAGCCACTGGTCGTCTCGCCGGTGAAGGTGCCCTGGGCGAGCACCGCCCCGTTGGCCGACCACAGGGTGCCGGTGTGCGGGGCGGCGTTGTTGACGCCCTTGTAGAACTTGACCCCGGTGACGGTGCCGGCCACATCGGCGCGGAACCTGACGCCCAGCGTCAGCTGCGCGTTCTCCGGGTCCTGGAGGACCGTCGGTGTGGCGTCCTCGTCATAGAGCGAGCACGGGCAGACTCCTGCCGTGGCCGGCGGTTTGGCCGTACGGAACGACCACGTCTTCCCGGTCGAGACCGCCGTGCCGCCGCTGTCCTGCCCCGAGAGCGTGGCGGTGTAGGTGACGAACCCGGCGAGGTTGGCCGACGGGGTGAAGGTCACCGTCCTGGTCGTCGAGTCATAGGCCGTCGACCCGGCCACCACGTTGCCGAGGGAGTCGGTCAGCCGCAGCCCGACCGACGAGGCGACGACCGGCTTGGTGAAGCGGGCGCTCACCGTCGTATTGCGCGGGACCGAGGAGGAGTCGGCCAGCGGCCACTGGTTGGTGGCGGTCAGCGGCGAGTCGTCAGTGGTCGTGAACAGCACGTCCACGAAGTAGTTGGGGTTCTGGTAGGAGCTCGCCGGGAACTGCCCGGCATTCGCGTAGACCCCCGCCGGAGCGGCCCCGTAGCCACCCTCGACCTCGAACGGGTACGCCTCGAACCCCTGCGCAGCGAACGCCCAGGGCGCCACGGCGTAGTGTCCGGCCGGAGCCGTGTAGGAGACGGTGTACCTCGCCCCCGCGGCTACCGCGACCGGCTGGCTGAACGTCGCCGACTGCCAGCCACCACTCGACTCGTTGGTGAAGGTGACTTGGGCCAGCCGCTCGCCGCTGCTGCTCCACAGGGAGCCCACGTGGGTGCCGGTGTTGCCGGCGCCCTTGAAGAAGCGGACGCCCGCGACGTACCCGTCGGCCTGAGGGGTGAAGCGCAGGCCGAGCTCGGCGGCGCCGCCGTCGTTGGCCGACGGTGTCGCCGGGCTGGTGACCGCGTTCCATGTCGTCGGCACCTCCCGCTGCCCGAGGATGCTGCACGGGCAGGTCACGTTGAAGCTGCGGTTGACGGCGGTGCCGATGTTGGCGCTGTCGTCGACGGCGCGGACCCGCACCGGGGTGCTGCCGACCCCGGGCTGGACGTACGTCACCGACCAGGCGGTCGTCCCCGTGGCCGGGTGCCAGGAGGTCCCGTCGTCGAGGGAGTACTCGACTCCGGCGACCACGCCGCCGCCCGTGTCGGTCGCGGTGCCGGTGAGCGTCACCTTGGTGCCGTTGGGCTGTGTCGAGCCGGCAGCCGGCGACGTGATGGCGACCGACGGACCGGTCGTGTCGGTGGTCTTGGTCGCCGCGACCAGGCCGCTCATCAGCGTCGTCGGCTGGGCGTCCATGTCGGCCAGCAGGTTCACCTGCGCCTGCTGCATCCGGCGGTCGGCGGTCTCGTCGTGGTACGGGTTGTCGTGCTCGGAGTCGAGGCCCCAGGTCCACTGCACCGATCCCGCGCCGAAGACGAGCGCGCCGCTGGCGGCCCGGTAGAGCGTGAGTGCGTGGGTCGTGGTGCCGTCGCCCGTGGTCCGGCCGAAGTCGGTCATGTACTGGTTGTCGATGAACCCGGTGGTCTCCGACATCCGGATCAGGCCGGGTGGTCGGAACCCGTTGTCCTGGTCCTCGTCGGACTCATAGCCGACCGTGTGTGGCGCCAGCTCGGTCTGGTCGGCGGTCATCGAGGACAGCCCGGTGTTGCGCCACAGCCGCAGCCCGCCCTGGGACTTCTTCACCGTCACCGGCAGGTCGGTCAGGTTGGACATGAAGATGGTGCCGGTCAGGGAGTTCTCCGGCTTCCCGCCGCCCAGGCTCTTCGGGGTGTAGCGCGGGTCGCGCCAGGTGCCGGTCGACTCCGGGGCCGGGTCGAGCTTGGCCTGCGCCCAGGACTCCTTATAGGTGACCAGGGTCCGGTAGGGCGTGTTGGTGCCGTCCTTCGAGGCCTCGTAGCGGGTCCGCCAGTAGACCTCGTTGCCGCTGAGGAACTGCAGGTTCACGCCCGCGTCGCGGGCGGCCTCGACGTTGGCCCGCTGCTGCCCGCTCCAGTACTCGTCGTGCCCGACGCTGAGGAAGGTCTCGTGGTTGGTGAGCAGCCCGCCGTGACGGTCGGTGTCGATGCCGGAGATGTAGCTGACGTCGTAGCCGTTGCGCTCGAGGAACCGCACCAGCGGGTACTCGTTGGCGAAGAAGAAGTCGTGGGACGTCCCGCCGGAGCGGGTCGAGAACGGTCGGTTGTAGCTGAGCTTGTAGGCCCGGCCATTCCCACCGCCGGTGTAGAAGCTGGACCCGCCGTAGTTGTTGTAGGCCTGCCAGGTGGTGTCCGAGGTCTGGAAGACGACGTCGGAGTGGCTGTCGTCGTCGCGGACGATGAAGGTGATGTGGCTCGACTCGTTGGTGTCGGCGCGGTCGAGCTTGGCGACATAGACGCCCGAGACCGCGGTCGCCGGCACGTTCCAGGAGGCCGAGACCGCCCAGTTGCCGCAGTCGGTGATCTCGGTGGCGGTGTCGCGATAGCAGTTCGGCTGGTTCTGCGGCAGGTTCGCCGACGGGGTCACCGAGGTGATCCGACGGGCGCCGTCACCGCCGTAGTACCCCATCCGATAGATCGTGATCGTGTACGCCGAGGCATCGGTGTCGACCTTGAAGTCGATCCGGTTGCCCACGTCGACACTGATGTCGGTCGCGAACCCTTGGATCGAGCTGTCACCGGCGCCGGTGATGCCCCATTCGCTCGAGGGACTTCCTGGTTTGCTGTTCTCGCAGGCGATCGCATTGCCCTCAGGGCCACACGGGTCAGCACTGGCGCTCGTGGCGGTGACGAGCGAGATGACAGGGGTGACAAGAACAACTCCGAGCAACGCGGCCAGTCCCGTTCGCAGCTTCACAGTCGTGCTCCTTCTCGGATCAGGCTCGCGAGCTCTCGTCGCGTAACCAGGTGGTGTAGTCGCCGGTCCGGACCGCTCTGCGGGAGAGCATCCGGGCGACGAGGGTGACTGTCATGAAGACCGGAACCCGAAGTCCGATCGCAGGCTGACGCAGCCCGAGCTTGAGGAGATCCGAGAACGAGGTGGATCCGTACCGCGCCCCATGGGCGTCGGCTTGAGCGTTGCCGGTCGCGACGCGGATCCTGCGTCTGACCAGGTCTTTCACCGTACGCGGCGGCCGCACGACCACGGTCGCGTCGGTGACCACCCGGCGCTCGGCGGGCATGAACAGCTCCGAGGCGACGAGGTCGTCGTTCATCAGGCTCGCCCCCGGACCGGTGGTGCCGGCGACCCGGGCCTGGCCCTCGGCGGTGAGGCAGAAGGCGCCGCGGCCGAACAGGCCGCTGCGTACGGCGGGGAGGGCCTGCCACACGCGGTAGTAGGCACGGACCGGCCAGGAGGAGTGCTCGGTCGGGATGCTCCGCCCGGGTGCGACGGCCAGCACCCCGTCCTCGTCGAGCGCGTCGACCAGCCGGAGCAGGTCGGCGCCGGTGAGGCGTACGTCGGCATCGAGGTGAAGCCGCGGATAGGTCGTGGCCGAGGCGTTGCCGACCTCGACCGCGCGCGCCTTGGAGGCCTCGGCGATCTCCAGGACGCGTACGCCCGGGACCTTCCGGGCCACCGCGGCGGTGTCGTCGGTGCAGCCGTTGCACACGACCACCACCTCGACGGCACCCTCGGGGATGCCGCCGAGCAGGGCCGTCAGGTTCTCCGACAGCCCCTTGGCCTCGTTGTGCGCCGGCACCACGACGCTCGCGATCACGACCCACCCCTGCCGGTCGAGCCGCCGGAGCCGCTAGGCGGAGGCGTGTCGAGACCAACACGGTCCTTATCGAGCGCTGAGGGGACCGTGTTGGTCTCGACACGCTCGGCCGCAGGCGGCCTCGCGGCTCGACCTGCGGGGGCGACGACGAAGTTGATCATGTTGCTGTTGTCGTAGTCCTTGGCGATGACCCGGCCGGGGTTGCCGCAGACGAGGCTGTGGGGCGGGACGTCCTTCGAGAGCACCGTCCCGGCGGAGATCGTGCAGCCGTCGCCGACCGTGATCGCGCCGGTGATCACCGCGCCGGGACCGATCCAGACGTCGTCGCCGATCGTGGGCAGACCCTGGTCGCCGTCGGCGATGCGCTGGCCGATGGTGACGTTCTGGTGGAGGACGCAGTTGCTGCCGACCACGGCCGGGCCGACGATGATCCCCGAGCGGTGCATGAGCAGCAGCCCGGGCCCGATGTCGGCACGCCGGAAGATGTCGGCGTGGTGGACGCGGATGTTGCGCCGGTTCCAGAACCAGTAGACCCCCAGCGCGAGCACGCCGAGCAGGCGGTTGCGGGTGCGCAGCCGGGTCGCCCAGCGTCCGAAGCGGTAGCAGGCGACGCAGTGCAGCTCGTAGTCGAAGAGCCAGAACCGCAGCCTGGACAGCCAGGACGTACGCGGACCGTCGAGGACGATCGCGTACATCTTGGCCAGGTCGACCTCGAAGTCGCCTGTCACCCGGGCACCGTCAACTAGCAAGGCGCTCTCGTTCCTGGGCCGCTGTCTTCCGGCCGACGTACGCCACCAGGTTGGCGACGCCGTCGAGGTTCTCGGGCACGGTCTCGGCCTCGTCCACGGAGATCTCGAACTCCGCCTCGAGGAACTCGATGAGCTCCAGGATCCCGGTCGAATCGATCACGCCCGACTCGACCAGCGACTCCGACGGCCCGGGCAACCGGGTCTCATCACCCAGCAGCAGGCTGTCCAGGATGAAGCCTTCGATCGTGCGCTGTACGTCCGCCATCACATCTCCCTGTTTGTGAACGGTCTACGAATGCCCCTCCGTTCTGTCAGCCGAAGCGGCTCGGGAGCAGAAATCGGGCCCGGAGATGCCGACATTGGGTGATAAACGGGGCGATCCCGGTGCCCTGGCATACCTGCGCGAGCAAACCTTCGGGCACCGTCCGGGATCGATCGAGGAGCGCCATGTGCGGGATCTGTGGGGTGCTGAGCAGCACCGAGGCGCCTGACCCTGCCCTCGTACGGGACATGCTGGGCGCTCTCGCCCACCGTGGCCCCGACGGCAGCGGCTACTACCGCGACGAGCGGGTCGCGCTCGGCCACACCCGGCTGGCGATCGTGGACACGGTCGGCGGCACCCAGCCGATGGCCGGCCGCTCCTGCCGAGCCTCCGGCGAGAGCGAGCAGGTCTGGGTCACCTTCAACGGCGAGATCTTCAACCACGTCGAGCTCGCCGCCCAGCTCCGCTCCCGCGGCCACGTCTTTGACACCCGCTCGGACACCGAGGTCATCGTGCACGCCTGGGAGGAGTGGGGGCCGGGCTGCTTCGATCGGTTCAACGGCCAGTGGGCGCTGGCGATCTGGGACCGCCGGACGGAAACGCTCGTCCTCTCCCGGGACCGCTTCGGCGTCCGCCCGCTCTTCTACACCCGCGCTGCCGGCCAGCTGCTCTTCGCCTCCGAAGTCAAGGCCCTGTACGCCTCCCCCGACGTCCCGCGCGAGCTCGACCCGGCCGGGCTGGACCAGGTGCTGACGCTGTGGTCGGCGGTCGCGCCGCGCACCGTCTTCCGGGACATCGTGCAGGTGCCGCCGGGCTCGTACCTGACCTTCAGGGAGGGCGTCGAGGTCGAGCGTCGCTACTGGGCGCCCTCGTTCCCACCGGCGGGAGCCGAGGAGCTCACCGATCTGGAGGCCAACGCCGAGGCGCTGCGTACGACGCTGATGGCGGCCACCCGGCTGCGGTTCGAGCGCAGCGACGTGCCCGTGGCCGCGTACCTGTCCGGCGGGATCGACTCCGCGGTCACGGCAGGGGCGATCGCCGCCGGCAGGATCGACCACAGCGCGTCGGCGCCCTTGCATACGTTCTCGCTGCGGTTCGCCGAGGCGGAGTTCGACGAGGGCGGCTTCCAGGCGCTGATGGCCGAGCGCCTCGGCACCGTCCACCACGACGTCGTGGTCAGCGAGCGCGACATCGCCGACGTCTTCCCCCAGGTCGTACGCCACGCCGAGTCGCCGCTGCTGCGGACCGCCCCGGCGCCGATGTTCCTGCTGTCTCGGCTCGTCCGGGAGGCCGGCTTCAAGGTGGTCGTCACCGGCGAGGGCGCCGACGAGGTGCTCGGTGGCTACGACATCTTCCGCGAGGCCAAGATCCGGGATCTGTGGCTTCGGGACCCGGCGGCCGCCGAGGCGGCGGTCGAGCAGCTCTACCCGTGGATGCACCGCTCCCCCAACCAGGCGCCGGCGTTCGCCCGCAGCTTCTTCTCGCGCAACCTCTCGGCCGACGACCTGGCGATGTCGCACCGGCCGCGGTGGGACTCCACGGCGGTGCTGGCCTCGATGCTGCGGCCCGAGATCCGGTCGGTCGGGGGCAGCGCGGCCGGCGTCGTCGACGCAATGCCCGCCGCGGCCGCCTCGTGGGACCCGGTCGCGCGCGCCCAGTGGCTGGAGATGACGACCCTGCTGCCCGGCTACATCCTGGCCTCCCAGGGCGACCGGATGCTGATGGGCAACTCGGTCGAGGGCCGGTTCCCGTTCCTCGACCCGCACGTCGCCGAGCTCGCCGGCCGAGTCCCGGCCGAGCACAAGATCCACGGCATGGACGAGAAGCACCTGCTCAAGCGGGCCTTCGCCGACCTGGTGCCCGAGCAGATCCTGCGCCGCCCCAAGCAGCCCTACCGGGCGCCCGACGCGGCCGCGTTCTTCGCCGGCGGCACCCCGGACTGGGTCTTCGACGTCACCTCCGACTCCGCGCTGGAGGCCGCCGGGGTCTTCCGACCGGAGCTCGTCCAGCGGCTGCTGGAGAAGGCCCGGCGAACGGACGGCCGGGGCCTGGGCAACACCGACAACATGCGCCTGGTCGCCGTCCTGTCCACCCAGCTGCTGCACAGCGAGCTGCTCGCCGCACCGACCTCATCGGCCGCACCGACCTCATCGGCCGCACCGCCGGCCCCGCTCACCGTCTTCGACACCACTCTCGGGACCACCAGCCTCGAGCCCACCGGAAGGACCTCAGCATGACCACGACCAGCTCAAGAACGAGCCCCGCCGCAGCGTACGGACTGGAGACCCTCAGCTTCGACGAGGAGGCGGAGGCGAACCGGATCGGCGAGACGATCCGCCGCTATCTGGTGGCCAACAAGCGCAAGGGCATCGTGCTCGGCGTCTCCGGCGGGATCGACTCCAGCGTGGTCGCCGCGCTGGCGGTCAAGGCGCTGGGCCCGGATCGGGTCTTCGCGCTGCACATGCCCGAGCAGGAGTCCTCCGACGACACGATCGGGTTCAGCACGAAGCTGACCGACGCCCTGGGGATCGACTCGGTCCTCGAGGACATCTCCCCGGTCCTCGTCGGCCTCGGCGCCTACCAGCGGCGCGACGACGCGATCCGGCGGGTCGTGCCGGCGTACGGGCCGGGGTGGAAGTCGAAGATCGTGCTGCCTAGCGTGGTCGACTCCGACGCGTTCCGGCTCTTCTCGGTCGTCGTCGAGGACCCGTCCGGCGCGCAGAGCACGCACCGTCTGACCACCGAGGCCTACCTGGAGATCGTGGCCGCGACGAACTTCAAGCAGCGTGCCCGCAAGGCGCTGGAGTACTTCCACGCCGACCGGCTCAACTACGCCGTCGCCGGCACCCCCAACCGGCTCGAGTACGACCAGGGCTTCTTCGTGAAGCTCGGTGACGGTGCCGCCGACGTGAAGCCGATCGCACATCTCTACAAGTCGCAGGTCTACGCGATGGCCGCCCATCTCGGCGTACCCGAGGAGATCCAGGCCCGCCCCTCGACCACCGACACCTACTCGTTGGAGCAGTCGCAGGAGGAGTTCTACTTCTCGCTGCCCTACCAGCGGATGGACCTGTGCCTCTACGGGCTCAACCACGACGTCCCGACCGCCGCGGTCGCCGAGGCCACCGGGCTCACCGACGAGCAGGTCGAGCGCGTCTACCGCGACATCGAGCAGAAGCGGCGCACCACGGCCTACTTCCACGCGGCGCCTGTGCTCGTCGAGGAGGTTCCATTGAATATCAAGACTTCTTGATATAACGTCGGGAGGCATGAGCACACCACCCTTCATCCCTGCCGACCACCTCGGCGCCGTCAACCGCGCCCTGACCACCACGACCCGCGGCGGTGAGGAGCTCCGCGTGCTCGTCGTCGAGCGCAGCTACGACGCCGAGCCCGACGAGGTCTGGGACGCGCTGACCACCAAGGAGCGCATTCCGCGCTGGCTGATGCCGGTCACCGGAGACTTCGAGGTCGGCGGCCGCTACCAGCTCGAGGGCAACGCCGGCGGCGAGATCCTCGCCTGCGACCGCCCGAAGCTCCTCTCGATCACCTGGGCCTACGGCGACATGATGTCCTGGGTCGACGCGACCCTGACCGCCACCGGCGGCCGTACGCTGCTCCGCCTCGAGCACTCCGCACCCGTCCCGCCGGAGCAGTGGAAGGAGTTCGGCCCCAGTGCCGTCGGCATCGGCTGGGAGCAGATGCTGCTCGGCCTGGCCCTCCACCTCTCCGCCCCCGAGGCCGAGAAGATGGACCCGATGTCCCCCGACTCTCTGCCCGCGATGATCGAGCACACCCAGGGCTCCGCCGCCGCCTGGGTCGAGGCCGACATCGCCTTCGGCACCTCCCCCGACCAGGCCCGCGCCGCCGGCGAGCGCTGCGTCGCCGCCTACACCGCGATGCCGGAGCAGTAGCCGCGTTGCACGCCTTCGACGTCCTCGGCGATCCCGTACGCCGCCGCATCCTCGAGCTCCTAGCCGACGACGACCTCACCTCCGGGCAGATCGTCGAGACCATCTCCGCCGAGTTCGGCATCCGCCAGCCCGCCGTCTCCATGCAGCTCAAGGTCCTGCGCGAGCACGGCTTCGCCAACGTACGCCCCGACGGCACCCGCCGCATCTACTCCCTCGACACCGGCCCCATGGCCGAGGTCGACGCCTGGCTCACCCCCTTCCGCCGCTTCTGGACCCAACACCTCGACGCTCTCGACACCGAGATTCGACGGGGGCGTCGGAAGGGTTCTACGGGGGACTGAAGCCGCATGAGGGACCGGCCGCCGACCCGTTACGGAGGGTGTTCTCGCCGAACCCCGGAGTCAAGGACGGCCTTCGGCCGCCGGCTTCGCCGGCCGCTTCGCGGTCCTTGACACCGGGCTCCGTCGAGAATTTTGGCTGGCTATCGGGTCGGCGGCGGGGTCTGGCGCAGCGGATTCAGTTGGGCACGGGCTTGGGGCCGTGGACTTGGTCGTGCGCCGGCGGATCGTGCTTCGCGGGTGCCTATGGCAGTGGGCGCGATCTTGTGAATGCTTCACAAGCCGGGCCGTTGTTCATGACCGAGGTGAGTTCGGTGCCGGTCGGGTCACGAGTTTCCCACTGATCGGGAGAGTTGCCCATGGGCGTGGAGGTTCCCATGCTCCGGTGCCATCTCTCGGGACAGCGGTGACAGTTCTGCCTCACGACATCGGTGACAGTTCCGGTGGTCTTGGTGGTGACACTTCGTTTCGAGCTGGGCGGGCTCAGTCACCTTGCGGGTAGGCGGCTCGACTTCCCGGGTGTCGAAAAACCAGCCTGACGATGCCCGTGTCCGTCTCGCGATCTCGCTGTGGCCCGACGACGCGCCGCGTGGGGCGGTGACCACGTTCTTCGCCGAACACGGAATCCCGTCACCGATGTCTTGAACGCCGACACAACCGTCACCAATGTCCTGAGACATGACGCAAGCGTCACCGATGTCTTGAGACATCACATCCCCACGCTCCGGAGCATGGGGAATCTTCGCTGCGGTGAGGAAGTGTCCTTGCCGGTGGGGAGCGGCGGGCGTGGAGTCGAGCAAGGGTGCCTGGAACGCTCATTTGGGTTACCGGGACAGGCACCCTTCAGGGAGAGCTGAGACCGGTCGACGGTTGGGGTTCTCGCCTTGCGATCAAGACCCGGTGAAGTGATTCCTGCCCGGCCGGTTAGGGGCGGCGGGTGAACCTGATGGTGCCGTCGGGTAGTCGCTCATGGGTATAGCCGGGTGCGTGGGCCAGGCGGTGATGATGGGGACAGAGCAGCGCCCCGTCCTTCAGATCCGTCTTGCCACCTGCGGCCCACGGTTCTAGATGGTGGGCGTCGCACCATTCCGGTGGCATGTCACAGCCCTCGGCCTGGCAGCACTTCTGTTGCAACCGGAGTGCCTTGCGTTGGATGGGCTGGAAGAACCTGCTGCCCCGACCGGCGTCGAGGACCTCACTGTCGCCGCCGAGGACCCAGGGGATGATGGTGGCGTTGCACGCCATCCGCCTCGCCTCGGCCGCGGAGATGGTGGTGCCGTTGGTCTCGTCATAGCCCAGGGTGGCGATGCCGAGGTCCTTGCGGAGCTCCTCCAGGGAGATGACCACGTTGATGGTGGTCGCATCCCCACCGTGACGGGGCAACGCGGCGGGGTCGATCGTCTCCAACAGGCGGGTGAAGCCTTGGCCCATCAGTCGTTCCCACGGCGGTAGCGGGGCACCCTTGCCGACGAGTTGTTGTTTGCGGGGTTGGGCCCAGGCCTCGACCAGCCGCTTGAACCGCATCCCGATCGAGGTCGGCAGGACCCCGTCGAACCCAATGGTGCCGTCGTGGTTGTCCCAGACTCGTAGCGCGGTCTTCTGCTGAGCACGCTCCTCTTCGGCGAGGAGGGCTTTGGCTTCGGCGTCGTCGAACCGGGCCGGGTCGATCTCACGCAGGATCCGTCTCCCGACGATCCGCAGTTCGTTGGCGGTCAACTGGGTGGCGTAGTCAACGAGCAGCTTCTCGGCCAACACCAGGTCCTCGCCGCTGGCGACGGGGTTGGTCTCGATCTTGTCGAGCGCCTGGGTGATCACCCGCGCTTTGTCCTGGGACACCACACCTTCAGCGAGGCCGGTGGCGACGAGGTCGTACTTGGTGACCGCTGCCGCGAGCTTGATCTGGGAACGAGCCACGGCTTTGTCGACGAGCAGTTCGGTCCGCATCCAGGCGGATGCGTCCTTGTCACCGGTCTCCTCGGCGATGTCGGCAGCAGTCGCGAGCACCCTCAGCTTCAACGCGGCTTGTTGGGTCTGGAGCTTCTCCAACCGCTCGAGCAGGTCCTTCTTCTGCCCGGTGCGCCAGTAGGCAGGATCAGCCGAGAGCAGGTCGTGAACGGCGGTCTCGATGGCCTGCAAGGCAGCGTCGATCGCCTCGCCGGGGCTGGTGCCCCAGGGGTCGATCGAGCGGCCGAGACTCATCGCTGTCCTCTCCTCGGAGGTGTGCTGTGATGGGTCTGATTCTACGCTCCGCGCCTCGATCACGCCATCTATTTTCCCTGATCAGAGCCTCTTTTCGCGGTGAGCGAACGACCTCGAATCTGTGGATGGTAAATGGCCCGAAGGGCCACCCTCACACCTCTCAACGCCAGCCCAAACGCGTACGAATCTCTCCGCGCCACACCCGGGCCGCCGCCCCGATAGCCAGCCAAATCTCTTCTCGACGGGCGCCGGTGTCAAGGACCGCGAAGCGGCCGGCGAAGCCGGCGGCCGCAGGCCGTCCTTGACTCCGAGGTTCGGCGAGAAGACCCTCAAAGCAAGGGTCGGCGGCCCACCCCAACCCCGAAAGAACCTCAGCGGATCCGAGCCCGACGCCGATCAGTAGTGATGAGCTCGACATTGATCCCAGCAGCCCGGACGAACGCGATGAGCTCGTCGTCGAACATCTCCCCCGGCTGAGGCGGACTGAGCGTACGAGCCCCGGCGACCCCGAGCTCGACCAGAGTCGACTCGAGATCAGGTGCCATGAAGGCCAGGTGATGGAGACCGTACGCATGCGGCCCAGGAGTCACCGGAGTGATGAGTTTGATGGCGATCGAGTCGGGCTTCTCCAGGAAGACCCCGGAGACCCCGTGGCGGGTGTTGACGACCGGGTCCGTGACGCGGCGGTAGCCGAAGAGCCGCTCGAAGGCGTCAGCGGTGCGGAGCAGGTCGCGGACCTGGATACCGATGTGGTCGAGTCGGAGGTCAGGCATCGTCACCTCGCATCGGAGCACCTTCGGCGACGGCGGTGGCGATGGCCATCCGAGGCCCGGGAACGGTGGCGACGCGGACCGCGGTGACTCCGGCGAGAGCCGCGAGGTCGGCCGCGGGGCCGTCGAGAGAGACCGAGAGAGACCCGGGAGCATCCTCGAGCACGGTGATCCCGCGCCACGGCAGCGGCCCGGACCATTCGCCGGGACCGAGGGCCTTCCAGACGGCCTCCTTGGCGGCGTACCTCATCGCGAAGGCCGTGGCGGGGGTCGTGGCGGCCATGCACTGGGCGATCTCGGCGTCGGTGAACCAGCGCACCGCGAAGCCGGAACCGCGCATCGCCAGGAGCCGAGCGAAGCGCCTGATGTCGGCGACGTCGATGCCGACCCCCTGCAGGCTCATCGCACGCTCATCGCCCTGTGTCAGCACCTCAGGCAACCGGACTGTGGGTCGCCACCATCTTGAGCAGCTCGGCGGCGACGGCCTCCGAGCCGGCCTCGTTGAGATGACCGCGGTCGAAGGTCAGGTTCTTGTTGAGCACGTAGTAGGTGGTGCCGTCCTGGCTGCGCTCCCCGGTGCCCTCGGCCTCGGCGGCGGCGATGTCGACGAGGCGGCCGGTGGAGCCGTACTTCTCCCGGATCATCGCGTTGTAGCGCTCCCGGGCGATGTTGTCGGCCGGCCCCATCTCGTCGTCGCGACCCAGGGCCGCCTTGACCTTGGACTTCCAGTTGCGGTCCGCGGTGAGCGGCACGGTCGTGTAGAGGAAACGTACGTCGGGATGGGCCGCCTCGACCTCGTCCATCATCGACACATAGGCGTCGAAGACGGCCTGCACGTCGGTGGAGGCGGTGATGTCGACGTAGCAGAGCTTCATCAGCGCCACGTCGACGTCCTTCCCGGCAGGGCTGTCCACCAGCTTCGTGAACGCGGCGAACTTGCTGAGCGGTTCCTCGTTCACCCCGATGTAGGCATGCCGCATCGTCGCGGCCTCCGCCTCAGTCATGCTGGCAGCGGAGATCTCGGGACCCGTCACATCGGCCATGGCCGGCGCCGGCATCGAGGCATCTGCGTACACCTTCGAGACCCCGTCGAGGATGTTCATCCCGACGGAGTTGTGCCCGAAGAGAACTTTGGTCTGCCCCACGACCTGCAGCTCGGACTCGCTGGGCTCTGCGATCGCGACCTGCTCGTTCATCCCTGGACTCCTCAGCAACCATGCCGCGGCCAGCGCGACCGCGACCACCAGCAATCCTGCGCACACTCCGGCCAGCACCTTCACCGGACCGGACACCTTCCTCTTCGACATCCTCAACCCACCTTGACCCCTTCGAAGCCGGCATCATCCGCATCATCGACGTCGTCGTCCTGTCCCTCGGCCGGCTCCTGGGCCAGCCGCAGACACATCGCGCGTACGTCGCGCTTGATGACCTTCCCGTTCGCGTTCATCGGCAGCGCGTCGACGAAGCGGACGACCTCGGGCACCATGTGCTTCGAGAGCCGCTCGCGACAGTGCGCGATCACGTCGGCGCCGCGCAGCCCCGACCCGCGGCGCCGCACAACCACCAGCTCGACCCGCTCGCCGGCGGCATCGTCCGGGAGCCCGACCGCGGCCGCCGCCACCACGTCCGGCAGATAGAGAGCCGCGGACTCGACGTCCTGGCTCGCGATCCGGTGCCCCCACGACTTGATGAAGTCCTCGACCCGGTCGACCACGTAGATGTAGCCGTCCTCGTCGACCTTTGCCAGATCTCCCGTACGCAGCATCCCGCCGGGCATCTTGCGGGCCGTCGCCTCGGGGTCGTCGAGATAGCCGGGCGAGATGTTCGCGCCGCTGGCCCAGATCTCGCCGACCTCACCGGGGGCGACGTGCACCCCGTCGCGGTCGAGCACGCGCAGGTCCACGCCCGGGATGCCCCGGCCGATCGACCCCGGTCGCAGGGAGACCTGCTCGGGCGGGAGGTAGGAGAGCCGAGCGGTGGCCTCGGTCGCGCCGTACATCACGAAGACCCGCGCCTGCGGCTGGGCCCGCGCCATCTGCTCCACCAGAGCCGGGGCCAGCCGGCCGCCGGCCTGCTGGATCGTCCGCAGCGACGGCAGCGCCGTGCTGCCGAAGGTGCTGTTGCGCAGCAGCATCCCGAAGGTCGACGGCACACCGGCGAAGCCGGTGCAGCGTGCGGACGCCATCCGATCCACCACCGCCTGCGGGAAGACGAACGTGGGCTGGATGATCATCGCGGCACCGGCACGCAGATGGGTGTGCAGGAGCGAGAGCCCGAAGACGTAGGTGAACGGCAGCACGACCAGCATCCGGTCCTCGGACGTGATGCCGAGGTAGCCGAGGATCGAGGTCGTGTTCGCCTGGATGTTGCGGTGGGTGATCCGCACCGCGCGGGGGTCGCCGGTGGTGCCGGAGGTGAACATGTAGAGCGCGTCCTGGTCCGGGTCGACCTCGACCGCGTCGGACAGCTCCACCGGCGTCGCTCGCTGCTTCGGGACCAGCCGCTCCTTCCGCTCGACCACGACCGGGAGGCTCCTGGGCAGGCTCAGCCGCAGCGCCTCGGCCTGGGCCCGGCCCACCAGCAGCGCGTCGGCGCCGACCCAGCGCGCCCGGGCCACCACCTCCTCGGTCGGCAGCGTGACGGCCAGCGGCACCACGATCAGCCCCATCCGGAGCGCCGCGAGATAGGCCGAGGTCCAGAACAGCCCGTTGGGCGCCATGATCCCGACCGGCGTGCCCGGATTCAGACCGAGCACGGAGAGCCGTCCCATGAGCACGGACACGCTGGCTCGCAGCTCTTCGAAGGTGTACTCGCGACCCGCTTCGGCGAGCGCGATCGAATCCTCGGGCGCGTGCTCGAGAAGAAAGTCGGCTGTGTTCAACGTGGCCCGTCCCCCGGGATGCTTGGGCCGGGACCGTTCCCGGCTACGGCAACGTCGCATGCCTCACCTCGACCGGCGGTGGGCCGCTCGGCAGGCTGCCTGAAATTGAGTACGCGACCCACCCATCGGTCCCGACTCGACTCCGCTACGCGTCGACTGGTCCCGTGAACCTCAAGCGCCTTCTCATGTTCGTGCTGCTCGGCGTGCTCGTCGGCGTCGCGATCTTCTGGATGCCGGGGCGCTTCGCCGACTCCTCGTCCGGCAAGGACGGGGGCGGCTCGACCTCGGCGTCCCAGACGGGCTCGCCGGGAGCGGGCCCCAGCTCGGACTCGAGCGCCGGGTCCGGGTCCGGCCGGAAGTCGGAGTCGGATCCCGAGCCCGCGACCGAGGCGCTGCCGGAGGCGGCCTCGACGCCGAGCGAGTCGGGCCTGCCCGGACTCACCGAGAAGCCGCGTACGAAGACGGCCGCGCTGATCACGGAGCCGCTGCCCAAGCAGGCGGTCCGCAAGGGAACCCTCGTGGCCGGCTACCCCGCAGCGCTCGAACCCCCGTCCCGCACCACGGTCGACGTCTCCAGCGTCTCACCCGCCAAGGGCGCGCTCCAGGTCGCGCTGACCGCGAGCTGCCGGAAGCCCTGCGACGTACTGCGTCACTTCCGGACCCGCCTCGCGCAGCATGGCTTCAAGGAGGTCACGACCACATCGGTCGAGAACACTCCCGCGATGTCGATGCACCGAGGCGACGAGACGGTGAGCGTCACGGTCACCCACACCGGCCGTCGCAACGTCGACTTCACCCTCTACTCCGTCCTCCACACGAAGACCTGAGCCGGTGTACCTGTCTCTCAGCGACCGTCCCACCTCGAGTGCCGAGCCGCGGCAGACCGGCGGGCGGGTCTCCCGAACCGTCGTCACCCTCGGCATCGTCAGCCTGCTGACCGACATCTCCTCGGAGTCGGTCTCGGCGATCCTGCCGCTCTACCTGACCGCGGTGGTCGGGCTCTCGCCGGTGGCGTACGGACTCATCGACGGGCTCTACCAGGGCGTCTCCTCGCTGGTTCGGATCGCCGCAGGGTGGGCGGCCGACCGCACCGACCGGCCGCAGCCGGTGGCGCTGGCCGGCTACGCGATGAGCGCGGTCGCGCGGCTCGGCCTGATCTTCGCCGGCGGCTTCGGGACGATCTCGGCGGCGATCTCGCTGGACCGGGTCGGCAAGGGCGTACGCACGGCTCCGCGCGACGCGATGATCGCCGCCTCCAGCGACCCGGCGCACCTCGGCCGCAGCTTCGGTGTCCACCGGGCGCTGGACACGATCGGGGCGACGCTCGGGCCGCTGCTGGCGTTCGTGATCCTGTGGCGGATCGCCGACGGCTACGACACCGTGCTGGTCGTCTCGCTCGGCTTCGCGGTGCTCGGGGTGGCGACGATGGCGTGCTTCGTGCCGTTCCGCACCGGCGCCGTCCGCCGGACCGCTCCCCGACGCAGCGAGCCGCGCCCCAAGGTGCGTTGGTGCACCGTGCTCACGCCCGGTCTCGCGCGGGTGACCGGGGTGTCCGCCGTACTCGCCCTGCTCACCATCGGTGACGGGTTCGTCTACCTGGCGCTGCTGGAGACCGGCGGCTTCGCGGCGCAGTGGTTCCCGGTCCTCTACGTCGGCACCAACCTCGCCTACCTCGCCCTGGCCGTCCCGCTGGGCCGGCTCGCGGACCGGGTCGGGCGGATCAAGGTCCTCGTGCTCGGCCACCTTCCGCTCGCAGCGGCGTACCTGTGCGCCGCGACCGGGTCCGGCGCGCTCTGGACGACGTGCGCCGCGGTGCTCCTCCTCGGCGTCTTCTACGCAGCGACCGACGGCACCCTGGCCGCGGTCGCCGGGCAGCTGGTCCCCGAGACCGTACGCGCCAGTGGCATCGCCACCGCCCAGACCGCCGTCGCGCTGGCTCGCCTCGTCGCGGCGACCGGCTTCGGCCTGCTCTGGTACGCCGTCGGTCCCCAGGTCGCGATGCTCGCGGTCTGCGTGGTGCTGCTCGCCGCGATCCCGGCCGGGCTCGCCGTGATGCGCAGGGCGGTGCGATGACGACGTTCTGGGTCAAGCAGCGCACGACGATCTTCGGTGCGATCGTCGTCCTCGTCACGGCCGGCGTGACGGCGTACGCCCTCTCCGCGATCGCGGAGAACGACCGGCGTACGTCCCGGGCGACCGACGCGACGACGACCTCCATGGCGCAGATCGAGAAGGGGCCCAGGATCCTCTTCCGGCACACCGGACGCGACGCCGACTACGGCCACGTCGGCGCCGTGGCGCTGGCCGCCCCCGGCGGCGCCCGAGCGCTCACCGACCTGAGCTGCGACCGGGTCTACGCGCAGGTGCGCTCGGTCTCGTGCCTGACGACCGAGCGGGGCGTGGTGAGCCGCTACCGCGCGACCGACCTGGCGACCTCGACTCCGGGGAAGGCGTGGCGGGAGGTCGACGGGACCGATCTGCCGGGGCTGCCCAGCCGCACCCGGATCTCGCCGGACGGGCAGCTGGTCTCCTCGACGGTGTTCGTCAACGGCGACTCCTACATGGTCAGCGGCTTCTCGACGCGCACCCTGATCCGCCGGATCGGCGGGGCGAGCTACGGAGACCTGGAGAAGTTCAGGCTGGTCGTCGACGGCCGCGAGGTCTCCCCGGTCGACCGCAACATCTGGGGCATCACCTTCGCCGACGACGACCGCACCTTCTACGCCACGGTCGCCACGGGCGGACGGACCTACCTGGCCCGCGGCGACCTCACCGAACGCTCGCTGACGACCATCGCCGACCACGTCGAGTGCCCGTCGCTCTCCCCCGACGGCACCCGGATCGCGTTCAAGGAGGCCGACAAGGACGGCACCCGCTGGACGCCCGCGGTCCTCGACCTCGACACCGGCCGGCGCACCGTGCTCGCCGGTGAGACCCACAGCATCGACGACCAGATCGAGTGGCTCGACGACGACACCGTCCTCTACGGCCTGGAGCGCGAGGGCGAGCCGGTCAGCGACGTCTGGGCGCTCGACACCACCTCCTCCGCGAGCCCGCGCGTGCTCGTCCCGGAGGCGGCCTCGCCCGCGGTTCTACGCTGAATCGGGTACTCCATCCCGGGTCTGTCCCACCCGCCGTCCGAGTCCCGGTTTGCTAGCGGAATGACCCTCGAGAAGACCGGCGCCGAGGCCCGGATCGAGCCCAGCGCGGATGTCGACGAACGTGCCACGATCGGCGTCGGGACCCTCGTGTGGCACCTGGCCCAGGTCCGGGAGCACGCCCGGGTGGGCAGCGAGTGCATCATCGGCCGCGGGGCGTACGTCGGTCCCGGCGTCGTGGTGGGAGACCGCTGCAAGATCCAGAACCATGCGCTGGTCTACGAGCCGGCGGTGCTCGAGGACGGCGCGTTCGTCGGGCCGGCGGTGGTGTTCACCAACGACTACCTCCCCCGCGCCGTCAACCCGGACGGCACCCTCAAGGACGGCAAGGACTGGGAAGCCGTCGGCGTGACCGTACGCACCGGCGCCAGCATCGGCGCCCGGGCCGTCTGTATCGCGCCGGTCACCATCGGCGCGTGGGCGATGGTCGCGGCGGGCGCCGTGGTCACCCGCGACGTACCCGACCATGCCCTGGTCGTCGGGGTCCCGGCGCAGCGGATGGGCTGGGTCGGGCACGCGGGCGCGCCGCTGGTCGCCCAGGGAGATGCCTGGCGCTGCCCGAAGACGGGCACGCTCTACGTCCTGCGCGGGACGAGCGAGGACGACGGCCTGGTCGCGCTCTGAGGCCGAACGACCGAGGGTCAGGCGGCCCGCCACTCGGCCTTGTGGGCGATGCTGACCGCCGCGATCTGCGAGGAGACGCCGAGCTTGGCGAGGATCGACTTCACCTGGGTGCGCACCGTCGCCTCGGACACGACACGGAGCTTGGCGATGTCGCCGACCGTGAAGCCGTCCATCAGGTGCTCGAGCACCTGCGACTCCCGCGGGGAGAGCTGGGCGAGCCGACGGCGGATCTCGATGACGCCCTGCTCCTGCCCCACCCACGCCCGGATCAGACGCTCGCGGTCATCGACGTCGAGCACGCTGTGGCCGTAGTTGAGCCTGCGTACGGTGCCCAGGATCTCGCCTAGCGGCACCGTCTTGGACAGGACCGTGCGCGCCCCGACGTGCAGGGCGTGCCCCCAGCGGGTCTCGTCGGTCGAGCCGGTCACCACGACGACGTCGGCCCCCGCCCGGGCGAGCGGGGCGATGAGGCGTACGCCCGAGCCGTGCTGTCCCAGGTCGAGGTCGAGCAGGACGATGCGCGGCTGGGAGCGCATGATCAGCGAGGTGAGCTTGGCCTCCGAGGGCGGCTCCTCGGGCAGGTCGACGCGGTGGGCGTCGTAGCCCTCGAAGGTGAGAGCCAGCTCGAGAGACTCGGCGAACAGGGTGTGGTCCTCGACGATGACCACCTTCACCCTCTTACGCGGCGACACCACGGCGACCTCCCCGGGTCGGGGTGTCGTGCTGGTCGGCCCCGTCGCCCGCCCTGCCATCGGCACAGCCGAGCATCGGGATGCCGAGGACGAAGGTGGTGCGCTCGCTCGCCTCGACCAGCTCGAGGTAGCCGCCCTGGCGTTCCATCAGGTCTCGCGCGGCGTGCAGGCCGATGCCCTGGCCCGTCGATCCAGGTCGGCTGACTCCCCAGGCGAAGATCCGCCGGCGCAACTCGGGCGCGACCCCCGGCCCGTCGTCGGTCACCGCGATCTCCACCGAGGTGCTCGTCGGCTCGGCGGCACGTACCTCGATCCGGACCGATCCGCCCCCGTGGGCGGCAGCGTTGTCGAGGAGCACGTTGAGCGCCTCGGTCAGCTGGTCGGAGTCGCCCAGCGCCAGCATCCTGCTGGGACGCCACACCACGTCGGTGCCCTTGGCCTCGTGGGCGAGCACCATCGTGGCCACCACGGCGTCGAGGTCGATCACCTCGGCCCGCATCTCACCGGCCCTCGTCTCATCGGCCTCCGGCTCCTCCGCCCTCGCGGCATCCTGCTGCCGGCGGACCATCCGCTCGAGCCGCTCCAGCTCGCTCTGCACCATCGCCGTCATCGCGGCCCGCCGGTCGTCACCGATCGCGCCGGGCGAGTTGAGCAGCGTGGTCGCCGCCCGGATCCCGGCCAGCGCTGAGGCAGCCTCGTGCAGCCGGGCACGCTCGTCCCGACCGACTCTTGACATCGACACAGCTCTCCCCTGGTCATCCTCGTCGTGCCACGCCCTCCCAAGACGTAGCCAGGCGGCATGAAACACGCGTGGACCCGAAGGTCCGACGTGAACAGCGCCGTACGGCAAAGGGACTTTACTCACTCAACCGGGGGGACGTATCGCCTACCTATTTTTGGTTACCGGCCGTTACCGACTGGTGCCTCAAATTGAGGAATGGCGAGCATCTGGACCCCATATAGACGGAGTCCCGGGTCCCATACTCGGGTGGCCATCCTCGATCATCCGCCCGTGCCGCCGCAGCCGGAGCCTGCGGACGAGCCCCCCGCGCGCGGATGGCGTCGTGCTCGCAAGCCGCTCATCGGGCTGCTGGTGTGCCTTCTCCTGCTCTGCGCCGCGGCCCTGACCGGGATCCTGTGGCTCCAGGCGAAGGTGGAGGGCAACATCCAGCGGCTGCCCGACACGTTCACCGGCCTCACCGACCGGCCCGCCAAGCCCACCTCCGGGTCGGCCGCCGACGCGATGAACATCCTGGTCCTCGGCACCGACACCCGATCCGATGCACCGACCACCGGAGCCGAGGCGCCCGGCTGGGAGCCGGGCCAGGCACGCTCCGACACCATGCTGCTCGTCCACATCGACGGCGACCGCGACTCCGCCTCGGTGATCTCGATCCCGCGCGACTCCTGGGTCGACATCCCCGGCCACGGCAAGGGCAAGGTCAACTGGGCCTACTCCTTCGGTGGCCCCAACCTCACGGTCGAGACCGTCGAGAAGATGACCGACGTACGCATCGACCACCTGACCGTCATCGACTGGGACGGTTTCAAGGCCCTCACCGATGCGATCGGTGGCGTCGACATCGACATCCCGAAGACCGTCTACGACTCCGCCCGCGACGTCCGCTGGGAGGCCGGCCGCCACCACCTGGACGGCGAGCAGGCTCTCCTCTACGTACGCCAGCGCTACGGCCTCCAGGACGGCGACCTCGACCGCGTAGCCCGCCAGCAGGCCTTCCTGCGCACCCTCCTCAAGCAGACCCTCGAGCAGGAGCTGCGCAAGAACCCCGACCAGGTCCTCGACCTCCTCTCCCTCTTCGCGAAGCACGCCTCGGTCGACGACGACTGGTCCACCACCCAGATGGCCAAGCTCGCCGCCTCCCTCCGCAACCTCCGCACCGACGACATCAGCTATCTCACCGTCCCCACCGACGGCACCGGCATGGTCGGCGACCAGTCGGTCGTACGCCTCGACCCCTCCCGCGACCGCGACCTGTGGCGCGCTGTCCGTGAGGATCGGATGGGCGAGTGGGCTGAGGACAACCAGGACCTGCTCACCCCCGACGTCGTCCGCTGACCCGCCGACTCGGCGGGGGTTCAGGAGGCGGCCTCGACCTCCGTCACACCCGGGACGAGGCGGTTGGCGGGGCGCGGTAGGCCGTAGTGATCCCGGAGGGTTGCCCCGGTGTACTCGGCGCGGAACAGGCCTCGCTCCTGGAGGATCGGCACGACCTTCGCGGTGAACGCCTCGATGCCCGAGGGCAGCACGGCAGGCATGATGTTGAACCCGTCAGCAGCCCCGTTCTCGAAGTAGTGCTGGATGGTGTCGGCGACCTGGACGGGGGTGCCGGCGAAGGTCCGATGCCCTCGCCCGCCGCCCAGTCTCCCGATCAGCTCACGGACCGTCAGCCGATCACGACGAGCCCAGTCGACGACGAGCGTGTAGCGGCTCTTGGCACCTTCGATGGAGTCCTCCGAAGGCAGATCGTCGGGCAGCTCCGCATCCAGGTCCAGCCGCGAAGGATCGACCCGGAGCAGCTGAGCGAGCTGAGTGACGGCGTACTCCGGAGCGATCAGCCGGTCGAGCTCGGCCTCCAGCTCACGCGCCTCGGCTTCGGTCTCGCCGAGGATCGGGACGATGCCGGGGAGGACCAGTACGTGGTCGGGGTTGCGACCGGCCGCCACGACCCGGCGCTTGATGTCGGCATAGAACGCCTGGCTCTCGGCCAGCGTCGGCTGGGCGGTGAAGATCGCCTCGGCCCAGCGGGCCGCGAACTCCTTGCCGTCGTCGGAGGAGCCGGCCTGGACGAGCAGCGGGTGGCCCTGCGGCGGACGGGCCAGGTTGAGCGGGCCCTCCACCGAGAAGTGAGGCCCCACATGAGAGATCGGCCGAATCCGGTCACCGAGCGCATGCACCCCGGCGTCCTTGTCCGCCACGATCGCGTCCTCGGCCCAGCTGTCCCAGAGCTTGGTCGCCACCTCCAGGAACTCCGAGGCCCGCTCGTAGCGGGTCTTGTGCAGCGGCTGCCCCTCCAGACCGAAGTTGCGCGCCGCAGCGTCCCCGGCGGTGGTGACGATGTTCCACCCGGCCCGTCCGCCGGAGATGTGGTCCACCGAGGCGAGCCGACGGGCGAGATTGAACGGCTCGTTGTACGACGTCGAGGCGGTGGCGATCAGGCCGATGTGCTGCGTGGTGACCGCCAGCGCGGACAGCAGCACGGTCGGCTCGATCCGCCCCGACGGCCGACGTCCCGGCTCGCCGAACAGAGCCGGGGAGTCGGCCAGGAACAGCGAGTCGAACTTGGCCTCCTCCGCCACCCGCGCCAGATGCTGGTGCGCCGAGAGCGAGAGGTTGGCGTGCGGGTCCGAGGCAGGCAGCCGCCAGGACGCCTCGTGGTGACCGGTGTCGAGCAGGAACAGGTTGAAGTGGAGCTGTCGGGCACCCATCAGGCCACCTCCTCCTCAGCCGACTCGACCACACCGAGCTCGGCCAGCAGCTGGGCCCGCAGCGACGCGAACCGTGGGTCGCCCGGGCTCCGCTTGGCGCCCAGGTCGATCCGGAGGTCGGACCCGACGACGCCGTCGACCAGCACGATCACCCGGTCGGCGAGCGCGATCGCCTCGTCGACGTCGTGGGTGACCAGCAGGATCGCGGGGTTGTGGGCGGCGTACAGCTTCTTGAGCAGCTTGTGCATCTTGATCCGGGTCAGCGCGTCCAGGGCTCCGAACGGCTCGTCGGCGAGCAGCAGCTGCGGGTCGCGGACCAGCGACCGCGCCAGCGCCGCGCGCTGCTGCTCACCGCCGGAGAGCTCGTGCGGCCAGGCCCTGTCGCGGCCCTCGAGCCCGACCTCGGAGAGCGCCTCGAGACCACGGGCCCGGGCGTCGGCACCAGGCAGACCCAGGACGACGTTGTCCAGCACCCGCCGCCACGGCAGCAGCCTGGAGTCCTGGAAGACGACCGAGACCCGCTCGGGCACCTCCACGACACCCGAGCCCGAGACGGCACGGTCGAGACCGGCCAGCGCTCGCAGCAGCGTGGACTTCCCCGACCCCGAGCGCCCGATCAGCGCCACGAACTCGCCGCGGGCGATGGTGAGGTCGAGCCCGTTGAGCACCCCGCCCGCCTCGGAGAAGCTGCGGCGCAGCCCCTCGACGCGTACGGCGGGTCCTTCGGGTGCCGTCAGTGACTCTCCAGCGTGCGTCGCCATGCCAGTGCCTTCCTCTCGGTGAAGCGGACGATGCCGTCGGCGACCAGGCCCAGCAGGGCGTAGACAACCAGGCCGACGACGATGATCTCGGTCTGGCCGTAGCTGGACGCGAGGGTGATCATGTGGCCGATGCCGCTGGTCGCGTTGACCTGCTCGACGACCACGAGCGCCAGCAGCGCGTTGAGCACCGCGAACCGCAGCCCGAGCAGGAAGCCCGGAGTCGCGCCCGGCAGCACGACGTGCCGGACGAACGCGCCGCGCCGCAGACCGACGGTCTCGGCGAGCTCCGCGTAGCGACTGTCGATGCCACGCAGCCCGTTGTGGGTGTGGATGTAGATCGGGATGAGTACGCCGAGCGCGATCGTGATCACCTTCATCGGCTCCCCGATCCCCAGCCACAGGATCAGCAGCGGCATCAGCGCCAGGCTCGGGATGGCCCGCTTGACCTGCACGGGACCGTCGATCACCGCCTCCCCGACCCGGCTGAGCCCGGAGACCAGCGCCAGCGCCAGCCCGACGCCGACCCCGATCACCAGCCCGAGCGCGGCCCGGTACGCCGAGGTCGCCAGCGCCTCGGGAAGCCGTCCGTCGGCGATCAGCCGCTGAGCGGTCTCGATGACCACCCACGGCTCGGACAACGTACGCGGATCGAGCACGCCCGTCGCCGACGCGAGGCACCACAGCCCCAGGAGCAGGATCGGTCCGATCCACAGCGTGCCGGGGACCCGCGGCCCTGGGCCGAGCCGGCGGCGTACGACCCTCTTGTCGGTGATCTTCTCGGAGACGACGCCGACGATCGGCGCTTCGACTGCCGTGGTGGCCATCACTGACCGCCCTTCACGGCCTCTGCGATGACCTTCTCGTAGCGGCGGTCATAGAGCTCGGCGACGTCCAGCTTCGGATGGTTCTGCTCCTCCGAGAGGATGTCCGCGGTCTCCTGCTGGCGCTCGATGAAGCCGTCCCAGTTCTCCGGGATGACGTTCTGCCCGGAGGTCTCGAAGACCTTCTTGCCGTCCTCGAAGGTCAGACCCTCGTGATCGACGTAGTAGGCCTGGATCCACTCGTCCGGGTGCTCGTCGACCCACTTCTCGGCCTTGACCCACAGCCCGAGGAAGTCCTTGAACGCGGCCGCCTTGCCGGCGTCCTCGAAGGTCTCCTCCGGCCCGTAGATGAGGGTCGAGTCGTCGCGGATGCCGGTGCGGATCGAGGTGGCACCGTCGCGGCCGTACTTGGCCAGATAGGAGGTCAGCTGCGGCCCACCGAGCGGGGCGACGTCGACCTGGTTGGAGGCCAGCGCGTTGGAGAAGGTGTCGTCGACGCTCTGGATCTCGACCAGCTCGACATCCTTCTGAGTGAGCCCGGCAGCCCTGAGCGTCTTGAGGACCAGCGCGCCCTGGGCCTGGCCGGGCGAGTAGGCGATCTTCTTCCCCTTCAGGTCCTCGACCGTCTCGACCTTCGACTTCGGCGCGATGCCGAGCTCGTAGATCGGATTGTCGAGCGGGTCCGGGTTCTCGGTGACCGCGACGATCTTGACCGGGGTGTCGGTCCAGGTCGCGAAGAGCGGCGGGATCTCGGCGACGTAGCTCGCATCCAGCGCGTCGGCGCGGAACGCCTCGATGCTCTTCGGACCACCGGAGATGTTGGCCCACTCGATCTCGTAGCCCTCGACCTCGTCGATCAGGCCGGACGTCTTCAGCGCGACCTCGATCGGCGGGAGCCCGAGGCGCAGGACGGTCCCCTCCGGGACCTGGTCGGGGAGCGCCGCGTCGGCGGCGAGCTTGGAGGCACTGGACGCATCGGCGCCGCCGCACGCCGTCAGCCCCAGGAGCAGGCTCGAGAGAACGGCGGCGATGGCGGTCAGGCGCGGTGGGGTGGGGCGGATCATGGCTCTCCTCTGGTTGGTCCGTCCAAACCAGAGTAAGTTACTAGAGTTTAGCCATAAATGCCGTTTCGGATCCTGAGACCCCCGAGACGTCAGGTACGCAGGCCGAGACGTCACGCGCGTCGGCCGAGATGGCAATCGAGTGCCAACTCGGCCGACCGGAGTGACGCCTCGGCCGACGGGGGCGACGCCTCGGCGGGGTGGGTCAGACGCGGTCGAACCAGTCGGTGAACCCTGAAGGATCGTGGCGACCGAGGACCCCGTGCTCGAAGAGCCCCCAGCCCTCGACCCCATCGGCACCCGGACCGTGCGCGACCGCGCGCCCGACGTGGTCGATCACCCCGAACGGCACCCGGCCGGCGACGTCGGGCGATTTCATGTCATAGGTCAGCCGCTCGGTGAACCCGGCGCCCTTCCAGACCCCGTGGGACCAGTCGGAGTCGCCGCCGTAGCCGCCGCCGACATGGATCGGCACCCCCAGCAGCGAGGAGACCTCGAGCACCAGCGGCTCCCCCGCCGGAGTCGTGCACGTGATCGTCGCGCCCTCCGGGAGGCGCGTCCCCTCCTGGTAGCGGATCCGGACGTGCGGCCAGCCGAGCTGCTCGAACCGGCCGTCGGCGAAGGTACGAGTGCAGTCGTTGAGGGTGCGATGACCGTCCGGCGTCTCCTGGATGATCAGGACGACGGCGAACTCCTCGAACCGCAGCGGCACATACAGCCACCACATCCCCTCGAACGCCGGCTCCGCGGGCCTGCCGGGCGGCACCCCCTCCCCGGACGGACGGATTCCCCAGGAGCGGTCGCGGGTGCCGACCCAGCGATCGCGGTCGACGGCGATCGACTCGCCGTCGACCTCGATCACCCCCTCCCAGGTCCCGACCTGCGCGAACCGCTGCGCGTCGAGCACCGTCGCCGCACCCTGGCGCATCACGTGCGGCTGCTCCTGAACCACCTCGAACGAGCCCTCCCACCGCAGGTCCAGGGCGATCCCATGGGTCTCCTCCATCACCAGCCGGAGCTTCCGCAGCGGCTCCGAGACCTCGATCCGGTACGCCCCGACCCGCTGCTCCAGCCGGTCGCCGCCCCGTGGGTCGGCGCCGTCACCCAGATGCACCGCGGTCTGCTCGTCACCACGGCGGAGCAGGACGTACGCATCCTTGGTGCCGAGGTTGGGATAGAACCCCATCCCGGAGATGAGGAAGAGGTCGCCGGTGCGGTCGTGGGCGTTGAGGTAGCAGCGGTCGTAGAAGTTGCGGTCACTGCTCCCCGCCCAGGCCACCGGGCGCGGAAGCTGGTGGATCGGATATTCATCGAGCGGGCCGACGCCGACATACTCCCCATGAGCCCCGCTCATGCCCCGACCTCGTCCAGCATCGCCGCGAACATCGTCCGGTGGTAGAGCACCGACTCCGGGTCCTCGGGCGCCTCGATCTCACCGAAGTGGATCTGCCGCGCCGCGATCCGCAGGTAGATGATCCCCCACATCACCGCCGCATGGACCTCGTGCCAGGTCAGGTCGCCGAGCTCGACACCGCTCGCCGCGGCATAGGTCTTCCGGACCTCGTCGGCAGTGAGGAAGTCCGGCATCCCGGGCAGCTCCAGCATCGAGGCCAGGTCCTCGAAGATGCGGTGGGCGAAGATCATCCAGGTCACGTCCATCTCGCGGGGCCCGAGACTGACCATCTCCCAGTCGAGGACCGCCACCGGCGCGAAGTCGCGGTAGATGATGTTGCCGATCCGCGCGTCGCCCCAGGACAGGACGGGCTCGCCGCCATCTTCGGAGAGGCCAGTGTCGGGAAGGTATGCCTCGAGCCAGGCCAGACCTCGCTCGACCAGCGGCGAGCGGCCACCCCACTCCTCGGCGGTGGAGGCGAAGGCGTACCAGGCCCGGGTCTTGGCGAGGTTGCGGGCGATCAGCGTCTCGCCGGAATGACCGGCCGCGGCGGGATCGAGGAAGGCGAACCGCGAGGCGGCGTCGGGGATCGAGTGGAGCCCGGCGAGCACCTCGACCGAACGCCTCTGCAGCGCCGCGCGGTCCGAGGGCGAGGCGTCGAAGAGCCAGCTGTCGCCGAAGTTGTAGGGCATCACGTCGGGCGGGACGACCCCCTCGACCCGCTCCATCAGGAAGAACGGCGTCCCCAGGACCGAGCCGCTCATCTCGGCGAGGCCGACCTCCGGCACCGGCACCGGAGACAGCGAGCCGGCCAGACGCATCGCGTCGTACTGAGCCTGCAGGTCATAGGTCGCGAAGACCGGGATGTCCTCGGGCCGGGGCGCCACCCGCAGGACGTACGCCTTCGCCTGCCTCTCTCCGTCGACGGTCGAGGTGACGTCGAGCAGGACGGTCTCACTGGAGAGCCCGTTGGCATCGATGCCCCCGATGAGCGCGACCTCGGGATCGGCACCGGGCGGTAGCGTCGCGGCCAGCCACTGCTCCAGCCTCGCGCCGATCGCCGCAGGGTCGCGGCCCGATCGCTGGAAGGTCATCTCGGGCGGCGGGGGCGCCTGGGTCACGTGCTCCTCCTGGTGGCGTGTGAGTCAGGTCACACACCACCAGGTTGGTGGAACACGTTCTAGTTTGTCAACCGGTCAGAACCGGATCTTCGACGGCGTCTCGGTCGGTGCGGCCTTGGTGACGAACGCCTTCCGCTTCGCGGCGAACCCGAAGCGGTCGTCGAAGATGTCGCGGGCCATCTCGGCCAGCTCGATGCTCTGGTAGTAGGACATCGGCATCGCAGAGGCGCGGCGTGCCTCGCGGGCCGCCAGGGCCGGGACGTACGCCTCGGGCTCGGCGACGCTCTGCGCCAGGTTGCGCAGCCAGCCGTCGAACTCCGCCGCGTCACGCGGACCGAGATCGCTGACCATGTCGATCCGCGCGGCCTCGGTCGCCGAGATCGGCAGCTTCGCGCCGAGCAGCTCGTCGGCCTTCTCCGCGCCGACCCGGCTCGGCAGACCCCAGGTGTGCAGCTCGGAGCCGAAGATGCCCATGTCGTAGTAGGGGTTCAGCACCACACCGGCGCGCGCGACCGTGATGTCGGCACAGAGGCCGGCCATCACCCCGCCGGCTCCGGCATTGGCCGTGAACGCGGCGATGGTCAGCTGCTCGGCCTCGGCGATCGCCAGGCAGAGCTCGTCGATGGCGCGGATGTTGTCCCAGGCCTCGGACGCCGGGTCCGGCGCCGCCTCGATCACGCCGAGGTGGATGCCGTTGGAGAAGGCGTGCTCGGTACCGCGTACGACCAGGACCCTGGTGTCCTCGATGAGCGCCTTGCGGACGGCATCGGTCATTCGGCGGCACTGCTGGGTGTACATCGCTCCGCTGTAGGAGCGGAGGGTGAGATAGCCGACGTCGCCGTCGCGCTCGTAGGTCGTCTCGGCCAGCGCATCCGGCATCCGCCGGTAGGGCGCGTGCCCAGCGTCGAGCACCCAGGCGGCCGGAAGCTTGGGGCCGCGCTTCTTCTCGAGCGTGGCGGCGTAGCCGACCCACAGGGTGCCCTCGCCGGTGGCGATCGCGACGGCGTCG
Source organism: Nocardioides sp. NPDC000445 (assembly GCF_040300245.1). Lineage (NCBI taxonomy): Bacteria > Bacillati > Actinomycetota > Actinomycetes > Propionibacteriales > Nocardioidaceae > Nocardioides > Nocardioides sp. NPDC000445. Next base: position 70,181 of record NZ_JBEPDH010000025.1, read on the forward strand.
GTGTCGACCCCGACCACGGTGCCCGGCTCCACGTCGCCATGGTCCTCAGGCGTCGTGGCGGCGTCGAAGAGGCAGTACGCCTTCCCGTCGACGATCGCCGGCGCACCCGGGGCACCGTCGGCGGCCGCGATCCGCCGGGCGATCTCGGTGGCCGGCGCGGACCAGTCGATCTCGAAGGCCGTGCGGCGCAGCAGCGGCAGCTCGCCGGTGCCCTCGACCTCAGCGGGCCACTCCTCGGCAGGCTTCGGAGCCTCCCCCGCGGCAACCATCCGGAGAACCTCCGCGACGCAGTCCATCGCGGCATCGGCGACCGGGCCGTTGTAGAGCGCGCTCTTCGCGATCGGGGCCTCGGGCATCGCGAAGGTCTTGGTCGCCCAGACCGGGCCGGCGTCCATCTCCTCGACGGCGGACAGCGCCGTGACGCCCCAACGCGAACGGCCGTCGATCGTGGCATGGTCGAGCGAGGACGGGCCCCGGTCACCGACCGGGCCCGGGTGGATCACCACCGTTGGATAACGACCCCAGACCTCCTCCGGCACCCGGTGCTTGAGGAATGGGCACAGGATCAGCTCGGGGTCGATCGCCTCGACGGCCGCCACCAGGGACGAGTCGTCATGAACGGGTGCCAGCACGACGCCGACGTCGTGTCCACCCTCTTTCAGATCGCACCAGACCCGCTGGGTCAGGCCGTTGAACGCGGAGACGAGCAGCAGAATGCGCATGTGGGGGAAGTGTCCTTACTCGTAGGTAACCCGACCAGACCTCTTATCCCCAGGGGGGTATAAATCCCCCGAGGGGTGTCACTGTATCGAGCGCACCCCTCCGGCTGCACACCTGGTGTCCAGGAGAGGGACGGAAGACCTGGTGAGGTATAGGCCGCTCGCCCCGGCCTCGTGCCGTCGTGTGCCGATCGTGTGTCGGCCGCGTGTCGGGCACCGCATCATCTTCTTGTCGCCGCCTGCAAAGATGACTCTGTCAGGAGGGGACAATGACAACAGTCGACGACAACCCGATCAACGGGTTGGTCGGGCTCGTCGAGACGAGCGCCAACGACATGACCGGTGAGATGGCGCGCGAGCTGGACAGGTTCCGGATGCGCTACAAGTTCGCGATCGACGAGGTCTCGACCAAGATCGCGATCCTGCGCGAGGAGTTCGAGCACGCCCACGACCACAGCCCGATCGAGCACGTACGCACCCGGCTCAAGTCGACTGACAGCCTGCTCGCCAAGGCCCGCAAGATCGGCTGCCCGCTCACCCTCGAGGCGCTCGAGCAGCAGATCCGCGACATCGCCGGGATCAGGGTCGTGTGCCCGTTCGTCTCCGACGTCTACTGGATCATGGAGATGCTGGGCAGCCAGTCCGATGTCGACGTGGTCGAGGTCGAGGACTACATCGCCGACCCGAAGACCAACGGCTACCGCAGCCTCCACCTGATCATCAAGGTGCCGGTCTACCTCTCCGATCGGGCCGTGGACGTGCCGGTCGAGCTGCAGATCCGCACGATCGCGATGGACTTCTGGGCCAGCGTCGAGCACTCGATCTACTACAAGTACGACGGCACCGTCCCCACGACCCTGCGCGACGAGCTCGGCGCCGCCGCCCGCACCGCGGCCGACCTCGACGCCACCATGGCCAGGCTACGCAGCGAGGTCCACGGCCCGGTTCGCTGAACCGAGCCGTGGACCCTCACCAACTCAGCGGCCGTTGACGAACCGCTGATACTGGGCTCGCGCCTCGTCCGGCGTGATCGCCCGGTCGAGGAACATCAGCGAGTCCATCCGGCAGTTGCACGGGTTCCGCTCGACGGTGTCCTGCGGGAACGATCCGCCGACCTTGATGCCTCGCGGCAACGTGTCGGAGGTGCCGGTGCCGTCGACCTGCCACGGGTCACCGGCGGAGGTGTAGAACCCCTCGACGGCCTTGCCGTTGCGGTAGAGCGCCATCTTGCCCGTGGTGTAGTCGAACGTCGCCGCCAGGTGCACCCACTGACCTCGTGGCAGCAGGGTCTGCCAGTCCGCCGACGCGGCAAAGGTCTGCGAGGCCCCCTCGTCGAGCCGGCGTCCCAGCGCGACCAGGCGCAGGGTGCCGTCGACGTTGATGAGCTCCAGCAGGGCACGTACGCCATGGCCGTCGGAGTTGCCCGAGAGCACCCCGGCCAGCCCGATCGCGTTGAACCGGTCTGTCGGATCGGCGGTCACCGAGTTGAGTGCCGGGCCGTCCATGTCGACCTTGAACCAGCCGGCCACGGTGATCTGCTCGGCTCCCGCGAACGGCGCCAGCGACGGGACCCCGTTCTGGTTGAACGTTCCCGCCTTCCAGTCGTCGTTGCCGTTGACCTCCGGGTCGACCTGCTGGGTCTGCAGGGCGTTGTTGCTGGTCCGGTAGGCCGAGTCGGTCACCTGCATCGCATTGCCGCCGTTGACCTGGTTGAGCAGCGTGCGCGAGAAGCCCTGGTCCTCCTCACGAGCCCCCGGGGCGAAGGGATGCTCGAAGTCGTAGTAGCTGACCAGGTCCTCACGCAGCGACGGCACGACCTCGCTCGGCCACGGCCGCTGCACAGTGTTCACGACCTTCCAGATCTTCCCGTTGGCCTTGGCCAGCAGGTAGAGGTTGCGGCGGGAGTCGGTGCCGAAGCGCAGGTCGACGCGCGGATGGTCGACGAAGTCCTGCATCGAGAGCCGCTTGCCGGAGGTGTCGAAGAGCTGCATCTGGTGCAGGGTCGCCTCACGGCTGCTCCCGCGCCGCATCTGCCGCGAGTCGGTCCAGTAGACCTCGCCGTTGACCAGGTCGCCGAAGACGTACTTGCCCTTCAGGTCGTCGAACCGGCCGCGGTAGACGACACCGCCGCTGACGGCGTGGCCGCTGTCGGAGGTGCAGGAGTAGTTGGCGGGCGGGTCGTGGTCGAAGGAGGCCACCGGAAGGGTGAAGCCGGACATGTCGTAGTCGTCGGGGACGGTGTAGAGGGCACACTCGTCGGTGTTGTCGTAGAGGAGCCGGCCCTCGATCTCGCTCCAGCCGAGGTTGTCCCCGGCCTTCACGTCGTAGACGCCCTCGATCGCGTGCTGGCCGATGTGGCCGAGCAGGAAGGTGCCCTTCTCGACGTCCCACGAGAACCGGTGCGGGTCACGCATGCCGTACGCCCAGATCTCGCCGATCGCGCCCTCGCGGTCGACGAACGGGTTGCTGTCCGGGACCCCGTACGCCCCGTTGCGGCCGTCGCGGGCGAGCGGGTCGATCCGCAGGATCTTGCCGAACGGATTGCCGAGGTTCTGCGGGTCGTCGCTCCGGACGCCGTTGCCGCCGTCGCCCGAGGCGATGTAGAGCAGCCCGTAGTCCTCGTCGCCGGGCCTGGCCGTCGGGTTGAAGTCGATCTGCTGGATGGCGTGGATCTGGCCGGCGAAGTCGATCCGCATCACCTCGCGGCTGGTGCCCTCGAAGGTGTCGGCCGCGGGGTCGGTGGCGTCCCACTCGGTGACGACGCTGACCGTGCGCCCGGAGCCGGGGTTGGTCTGCGACGGGAAGGTGGGCGTCTTGGCGAAGGCGCCGAAGCGCTCGGTGTGGGTGGTGTAGAAGAGCCCGTTCGTCTCGAACTCCGGGTGGAACGTGATGAACCCGGCGCCGCTGCCGAGCCCGGCACCGGACCAGAAGTCGACGAAGTGGTCACGAAGGTTCAGGTACTCGTGCTGCTGCCCGCCCTCGAGAAGGTACATCGGCCCGTTGAGGTCGGGGACGTACATCCTGCCGGAGCCGTCAGGGACCTCGCCGATGAAGTTGATGCGGTTGTGGCGTACGAGACGCTGGTCGGTGGGCGCGGGGTAGGGCTCGGTCTTGGGAAGCTGAGTGACCTCCTGGAGCACGAGGCCGAGGCTGCTGCGCAGAGGCTGTTCGGGGATGGGGTCGGGGACGGGCTCGCTGCCGGGGATGGCGGCGTTGGCAGAGAGCGTGGGGGTGAGTAGCGCGGCGAGCATGGCGCCCACCGCGAGACCGCCCCATAGACGTGAGGTTCCCATGGGTGTGTTCTCTCCTTACCGAGGTTCAGCGATGACGGAGCCCCGCGACGGTGACGTCACGGATGCGCCCGAAGTTGTCGAAGGAACCGAAGCCGAACCGGCCTCCGGTGAAGGTGGTGTCGGTGGCGGTCATCCGGGGCTCGTCGGCGCCGTCGAGGTAGACCGCGATCGCGCCCGTGCGGGCGTTGTAGTCGAGACGTACGTCGTGCCACTCGGCGTCGGTGATCGACGGCGCTGCGCCGACGGTGCCGTTCCACTGGTGGTCGATGCGCAGCCGGTCGGCGTCGTTGACCACGAAGATGCCGTTGTGGGGGTAGATGGTGTTGTCGGTCGAGAGGTGGGCGTAGTAGAAGCGCGTCGGGGACTGGTAGTTCCAGACCAGGATCACGTCGCGGTTGGTGACCGTGACGGCCTCGTCGATGCGGACCTCGGCGCGGTAGGTCAGCGAGCCGAGCTCGGGACCCTTGGTCACCACGGCGTACTCGAAGGGGCGTCGTGGGCCGGGCTGCGCCGTCCCGGGCTCGGTCAGGATCACCTGGCCGTCCTCGAACGCCCATTTCTCCTCGGTCACCGGATCCCAGTCAGCGAGGCTCGCCCTGGGCTTGACCACGGTCAGACCGGGTCCTTCGGCCGACTGTGCATGTGTCTGGTCATGTGCTCCGGCGAGCGGAGCGGCCAGGGCCACTGCGAGGGCGACAACACCGGCGCGTACGCCTCGCCCGACCATTCGGTTCAGCTTCCATCTCATGGTGCTTTCCCTTCCCCTAATCGGGACCGTCGGTGGTCCCTGCTGAGGTTGTTGCGGCTCCCCCGAGATAGAGCTCGGCCATGCGCGGATCGGCGAGCAGGTCGGCAGCGGCCCCGGCGATGTGCACCTTCCCCAGGTCGAGTACGCATCCCAGGTCCGCCGACTCCAGGGCCCGCCGGGCGTTCTGCTCGACGAGCAGGACCGCCAGACCGGCGTCCCGCATGCGTACGACCTGCTCGAACACGGTCGCCGTGGTCTTCGGGTCCAGGCCCATGCTGGGCTCGTCGAGCAGCACCACCTTCGGGCTCACCATCAGCGAGCGGGCGAACTCGACCTGCTTCTGCTGACCGCCCGAGAGCGCGCCGGCGAGGGTGTTCCACCGCTCGGCGACGACCGGGAAGAGGGTCTTCACGAAGTCGGTCCGCTCCTGGATCGCGGCCGCGTCACGCACCGTGTAGGCGCCCAGGCCGACGTTCTCGGCCACGGTCATCTCCTTGAAGACGGAGTGGCCCTGGAGGACGTGGGCCATGCCCGCGCGGAGCATCTGCTGTGGCCCGTTGCGGGTGACGTCGACGCCGTCGACCGTGATGGTCCCCGAGCGTGGCGTCAGCATGCCGCTGGCGACCTTGAGCACGGTGGACTTGCCTGCTCCGTTCGGGCCGACCAGACAGACGATCTGACCTGCGGGAACGGTGACGGTGAGGCCTCGCAGCACCAGCGCCGCGCGGCCGTAGCCGGCCTCGATGTCGCGCAGCTCGAGAAGAGGTTCAGACACCAAGGTAGGCCTCCAGGACTCGTGGGTCGTTCTGCACGTCCGCCGGCGCACCGGAGGCGATCGGGCGGCCGCGGTCGAAGACCACGACGTGGTCGGAGAGGCTCATCACCAGCTCCATGTTGTGCTCGACGATGACGAAGGTGCGGCCCTCGGCGTTGAGCTCGCGCACGAGCGTGGCGATCCGGCCGATCAGCGCCGGGTTCACACCGCCGGCTGGCTCGTCGAGCATGATCGTGTCGGGCTCGGCCATCAGCACCCCGGCGAGCTCGAGCAGCTTCTGCTGCCCGTAGGAGATGTCGCGGGCCTCGCTGCGCTCGAGGTGCTCGATGCCGACCCGGGCCAGCAGCTCCCGCGCCCGGGCGATGTCGTCGGGGTTGTGTGCCCCGCGCAGCCGGTGGACCAGCCCGGTGGAGCGGACCCCGGCGAGCACGTTGTCGAGCACCGTCATCCGGGGGAAGATCCGGCACAGCTGGAAGCTGCGCCCGAGCCCGGCCCGCGCGATCCGGTGAGGTGCGTGGCCGGTCACGTCGCGACCCTGATAGGTCACCGTCCCCGAGTCGGGCCGGATCATCCCGGTCACGCAGTTGAAGAAGGTGGTCTTGCCCGACCCGTTCGGGCCGATCAGGGCGTTGATCTTGCCCTCCTGGAAGCTGACCGTGGCCTCGTCCACGGCGCGTACGCCGCCGAACGCCTTGGTCAGATTCTCCGTCGCCAGGAACGAGTTCATGACTTCGCCTCCTCGAGCGCCTTGCGCTCCTCGGCCAGCTGGGCTGCGTCCACCTCGCGGATCGAGGTGCCGCCGGGGCGGAATCGGTCGAACTGCGCGGTCAGCCAGGGGATGACCCCGTCGGGCATGAAGAGCACGACCAGGGCGAGCAGCAGACCGAGCGCGACCAGGTGCAGCTGGGTGTCGCCGTACTGGTTCTTGAAGAACTCGACCGCGTAGCCCACGATCACCGCGCCGACGACCGGACCGAGCAGGCTGCGTACGCCGCCGAGGAGCGACATCAGCACCAGATAGGAGCCGGTCAGGATGGAGAACTGGAAGATCGGGTCGAGCGAGCCGAACCAGAGGGCGTACATCCCTCCCGCCATCGCGGTCATGAACGCCGAGACGACGAAGACGACCAGCTTGTAGGCGAACGTGGGAACGCCCAGCGCCTGGGCCTTGTCCTCGTCCTCCCGGATCGCCTTGAGCCCGGTGCCGAGCCGCGACCGGTCGATCACCCACCACAGCACCAGGGCGACCAGGGTCAGCGCCACGAACAGGTAGAAGAACCGCTCGTGCTGCTCGGGCCGGAGTACGTCGGTGCCGAACGGCCGCGGCACCCGCAGCCCGTTGGACCCACCGGTCACGTCGGACCAGCTCTGCGCGACCAGCAGCAGGATGAGCACCAGGGCGATCGAGACGATCACGAACGAGGCGCCGCGGACCCGCAGCGACGCGATCCCGATCGGCACCGCCGCCAGGCCCACGAGTACGGCCGCGACGACCATCGAGACCCACGGGTTCACCCCGGCCTCGGTGATCAGCAGCGCGGTGCCGTAGCCGCCCAGCCCGGAGTAGGCGGCGTGTCCCAGCGAGATGTAGCCGGTCAGCCCGCCGACGAAGTTCCACGCCACCGCGAGCGCGGCGTAGCTGGCGATCACCACGCCCACCGATAGGATGAACGGGTCCGGGGCGAGCGCCGGGAAGGCGAGCACGAGGCCCAGTGCGACGGCGGCCGCGACGAGCTTCGTCACCAGGACGGAGCGGCCCGAGGACGTACGGCTTTCTCGGTGTCTAGAAGCGCTGAGCAAGACGACCTCCGAAGAATCCCTGGGGGCGGAACATGAGAGTGGCGAAGAGGGCGAGGTAGAAGACCGTCTGCGCCCACGTGGTGCCCATCGGGATCTGCAGCAGGCTCTGGGTCACGCCGAGGACCATCGCCGCGACCGCGGCGCCGGGGATGCTGCCGAGGCCGCCGATCACGATGATCGCCATCAGCGGTCCGATCCAGTGCCAGTGCAGCGAGGGATAGATGGTGGCGTCGAGCGCGAGCGCGGTGCCGCCGACCGCCGCGGTCGCCAGGCCGAGCCCGAAGCCGAAGCCGGCGATCCGGTCGGTGTCGATGCCGAGCAGCTGGGCGGCCTCACGGTGCTGGATCGTGGCGCGCAGCGCCTGGCCGAAGCGGGTCTTCTTGAGCAGCAGGTAGAGCGCCAGGAGCGAGACCGCGGCCAGCCCGAAGGCGACCAGCTTGACCACCGCGATCCGTGCTCCCCACAGCTCCAGGCTCGCGCTGGAGTAGCCGAGCTGGATCCGCCGCTGGGTGCCGGAGAAGAGGTAGCCGAGGCCGCCCTCGATGATCAGGGCGATCGCGAAGGTCAGCAGCACCGACATCATCGTCAGCGTCGCCGGCCGCAGCCGGGAGAGCAGCGCCCGCTGCATCCCATAGCCGGCCGCGAAGAAGAGCGGCACGGTGATGATCAGCGAGAGCAGCGGGTCGAGCCCGGTCTGCGTCGTGAAGAACCAGGCCAGGTACGCAGCCAGGATCAGGAACGCGGAATGGGCGATCATCACGACCCGCATGACGCCGAAGTAGAGCGTCAGGCCGGCGGCGAGCAGGGCATAGAGGCCTCCGAGCAGCAGCCCCAGGATCAGGCTCTGCAGAAGGAGTGGTCCCGACATCGGCTCACCACGCCGGCTTCGGGTAGATGAACTCGGCCTCGGCCTGGTCCTCGGGCAGGACGATCTTGATCTCGCCGTCCACCCACTGCTGGATCATGTGGGCGCTCTGCGGGCGGCCCTTGTCGTCCCAGCTCAGCGGCCCGACGACGGTCTCGACCTCGTTCTCGTGCAGCCAGTCGATCAGCTTGGACTGGCAGTCGGGGTCGGGCTCGGCACACTCGACCGCCTCGACCGCTGCCGCGACGACCTGGCCCGTGGTCCAGGCGTTGGCCTCGTCCTCACCGGGCGCCTCGCCGTGCTTCTCCTCGTAGAACTTCACGAACTCCTGGTTCTCGGGATAGTCCGCCTTCGTGGTGTAGCCGGTCGGCGCGATGATGCCCTGCGTCTTGTCGCCGATCGCCTCGGCGAACTCGGTCTCGGTCGGCGCCGTCGAGAACGCGGCCAGCTTGGGCTGGTAGTTCAGCTGCTGCAGCGCGACGATCAGGTTGACACCGTCCTGGTACTGGCTGCCGCCCACGACCATGTCGGCCTTGCTGTCGGCGACCTTGGCCGCGATGCTGCTGAAGTCGGTGGTGTTGGGCGGGTAGACCTCGTCCACGACGGTCTTGATGCCGCCCTCCTCCAAAGCCTCCTTGAGGCCGTAGGCGGTGCCCTGGGCGAACGGGTCGTCCATCGAGGCGTACGCCGCGGTCTTGGGCCGCTCGGCCTCCGGCATCGCCAGGATGTGCTCGGCGAGGAGCTTGTAGTGGTCGTCGGCGACCGCGGGCGCGGCGTAGAAGAGGTTCTCGAAGCCCTCCTCGAAGACCTCGGGCGCCGCGCCGGCCGGCTCGACGAAGAGGTAGCCGTAGTCCTGGGCAACCTGGGCGGCCGGGATCACCAGCCGGGTGGAGAACGGACCGACGACCAGGTCGACCTGCTCCTGGTTGATCAGCTTCTCGTAGTCGGCGGCGACACGCTCGGCGCTGGACTGGTCGTCGAGCATCTCCAGTCGTACGTCGCGGCCGAGCAGGCCGCCGTTGGCGTTGACGTACTCGGCCCAGGCCTCGTATCCGCGCTGGATGCCCTTGCCGGGCTCGCTGAAGTCGCCGGTCAGGGGCAGCGAGATGCCGATCACGATCTCGTCGTCGCCGCCTCCTTCCTCGGCGGCGCCACAGGCGGCGAGGGTGGAGGCGAGAGTCACGGCCGCCGCGGCGGCCAGGGTTGCTCTGGACCGCTTGCTCGCGGTGGGGGTCTTCGTGAAGCGCATCTGCGGGTCTCCTCTACGAAAGCGCTTACGTAAGCGTTTACGATGACGTTACCGACTCTCGCTTAGTGTGGCAAGAGTCACATTCCTGACGACAAGGGGCATCGATGGTCCGAACCAACCGCTCCCCCCGCCTGATCGACGTCGCCCATGCATCCGGCGTCTCGATCGCAACCGCCTCTCGCGCGCTCTCCGGAACCCCCGGTGTCAGCGACTCGGTGGCCGAGAAGGTCCGCCAGGCGGCACGCGAGCTCGGCTATGTCGCCAATCTCCATGCCCGCTCGCTCGCCAGCGGATCGACGGCCACCATCGGCCTCGTCGTGCACGAGATCGGCGACCCCTACTTCTCCGAGATCGCCAGCGGCGTGCTCAGCCTCGCCGCCGAACACGGGCGCACCGTCCAGATCTGCCACACCGGCCGCGACCCCGAGGCCGAGGTCGAGCAGGTACGCAGCCTGGTGGCCAACCGCGTCGGCGCGATCCTGATCGCGGGGTCGGGCTTCGTGGACGCCTCGGTCGAGGGGCCGATGCGTTTCGAGGTGCAGCGCTACGCGGAGGCGGGCGGCCGGGTCGCCGTCGTCGGCCGGCACCACCTTGGGGTCGACAGCGTGCTGCCCGACAACCGCCCCGGCGGTCGCGCCGTCGCCGAGCACATCCTCGGCCTGGGCCACCGGCGCATCGTGGTCGTCTCGGGCACCCTGGAGCTGACCACCGTCGCCGACCGTCTCGAGGGGGTGCGCGACGCGCTCGAGGCGGCGGGGCTCGACGCCGGCGACGTACCTGTCCTCGAGGGGCCGTTCACCCGCGAGGGCGGACGCGAGTGCATCCGCCGGATGCTCGCCGACCACCCGCGTACGACGGCGGTCATCGCCCTCAACGACGACATGGCCATCGGGTGTCTCTCCCAGCTGCGCAGCTCCGGGGTCTCCGTGCCGGGCCAGGTCTCGGTCAGCGGGTTCGACGACGTCGCCGTCGCCCAGGACCTCTCCCCCGGACTCACCACCGTGCGCCTGCCGATGGCCGAGATGGGCGCCCGGGCGCTGACGCTGGCGTTGAAGGAGCCCGGCGCACGCGCCCGGCGGCAGCGGGTCCCCGCCGAGCTCGTGGTGCGCGACTCGACCGGGCCGGCCGCTCGGTAGCCCCGCGGACTAGGGTTCTTCGGGTGAAGGATCTTCGGGTACCACCGGGCCCTGGGCTGCCCGAGGGTCTCGTCATCCCCGACACCGAGCTGGTCGAACGCTTCTCCCGCTCCCCCGGCCCCGGCGGGCAGTCGGTCAACACCACCGACTCCCGCGTCGAGCTCTCCTGGGACCCCGCCGCGTCAACCGCCCTCGACGAGCGCCAGCTCGCCCGCCTCCTCGCCCGCTCCTCGGGGCCCCTCGTCGTCGTCTCCCACGAGCAGCGCTCCCAGCACCGCAACCGGGTAGCCGCCCGCGAGCGCCTCGCCGACCGCATCCGCGAGCTCCTCGCCCCGCCACCTCCCACCCGCCGCCCCACCAAGCCCACCCGCGGCTCCAAGGAGCGCCGCCTCGACGCCAAGCGCCAGCGCGGCCAGACCAAGCAGCTCCGCGGCCGCGTCCAAGACTGACCGCCGAGACGTCACCCCCGCCGGCCGAGGCGTCAGCCCGGTCGGCCGAGACGTCACGTACGTCCGCCCGAGGCGTCAGCCCCGTCGACCGAGACGTCGCGTACGTCGGCCGAGGCGTCAGCCCCGTCGACCGAGACGTCACGTACGTCGGCCGAGATGCCACCAGGAGGACATCTCGATTCGCCGGAGTGACGCCTCGCCCGACCGGAGTGACGCCTCGCCCCTTGGGCGTCAGGTGGGGTCGGGGTCGGTGGCCAGCCGGGCGTGGGTCTCGGTGTCGTAGCGGACGCCGTCGTAGAGCAGCTTCTGGCGTTCGCGGCCCTCGACGAGGAAGCCGGCCGCGGTGGCGACACGGCACGACCCGGGGTTGTCGAGGCGGTGGCCGGTCTCGAGGCGGAAGAGGTCGAGCTCGTCGAAGCAGTGCCTGGCCAGCAGCTTCAGGCCGGTGCTGCCGACACCTCGACCACGGTGCTTCTCGAGGGTCCAGTAGGAGATCCAGCCGATGCTGTGGGCCCGCATGTGGGTGGTGACCCGCATCTGCCCAAGGATGTCGGCGCCGTCGACGACCGCAAAGGTGTAGGCCCGGTCCGCGACCGCGTCCTCAGCCCACCCGGCGATCAGCCGCTCGGCATCCTCGACCGTGACCACGTCCGCCGGCCGCTCGGTCTCCATCCCGGCGCCTGCGTACGCGGCGAGCAGGACCTCCGCGTCCGACTCCTCCCACTCGCGGAGCCGGAATCCGATCACAGGTTCGACTGGATGCCGGCGAGGAGCTGGCGGGCCATGACGATGCGCTGGACCTGGTTGGTGCCCTCGTAGATCTGGGTGATCTTGGCGTCGCGCATCATCCGCTCGACCGGGTAGTCGCGAGTGAACCCGTAGCCACCCAGCAGCTGGACGGCGTCGGTGGTGACCTGCATCGCGACATCCGACGCGAAGGCCTTGGCCGCGGCACCGAAGAAGGTCAGGTCCTTGTCGCCCCGCTCGGAACGACCAGCGGCCGCGTAGGTGAGCTGGCGGGCGGCCTCGATCTTCATGCCCATGTCGGCGACCATGAACTCCACGCCCTGGAACTCCGCGATCGCCTTGCCGAACTGCTTGCGCTCCTTGATGTAGCCCAACGCGTAGTCCAGCGCACCCTGCGCGACACCTACGGCTTGCGCGGCGATGGTGATCCGGGTGTGGTCGAGGGTCTGCATCGCATAGGTGAACCCGAGACCCTCCTCGCCGATGAGCCGGTCCGCGGGGATGCGTACGTTGTCGAAGTAGACCTCGCGCGTCGGAGAGCCCTTGATGCCGAGCTTCTTCTCCGGGGCACCGAAGGAAACCCCCTCATCCGACTTCTCCACCACGAACGCGGAGATCCCCTTGGAGCGCTTCTCCGGGTCGGTCACCGCGAGCACGGTGTAGTACTCCGAGACACCCGCGTTGGTGATCCAGCGCTTGACTCCGTTGAGCACCCAGAAGTCGCCGTCGCGTACGGCCCGGGTCTTCTGGTTGGCCGCGTCCGAGCCCGCGTCGGGCTCGGAGAGACAGTACGAGAAGTTGCCCTCACCAGCGGCGAGCTTGCCGAGATACTTCTTCTTCAGCTCCTCCGAGCCACCGATCTGCACCGGCAGCGAGCCGAGCTTGTTCACGGCGGGAATCAACGACGCCGAGACGTCCGCACGAGCGATCTCCTCGATCACCAGGACCGTCGCGAGCGCGTCGGCGCCGACACCGCCGTACGCCTCCGGCACATGCGGCGCGAAGAACTCGGTCTCGACCAACGCGTCGTGCGCCTCCTGCGGGTAGCGAGCCTCCTCGTCGACCGCAGCCGCGGCCGGAGCGATCTTCGCGTCACAGATCTCGCGGATGGCCTTGCGGATCTCCTGGTGCTCCTCGGAGAGGGCGAACAACGGGTACTCGGCACTCATGTCCCGGAGTCTATGCCTGTTTGCTACTCGCCAGTAAGTCGGTGGGCAACGGAATCCACCGACCCCCGTTGTTGTTGTGCGCTACATGACCGTTGCGTGGCTCGACCAGGACACCATCGACAAGCTCCTCGACGACTCCGAGACCTGGGCGGTCGTCGGCCTCTCAGGCGATCCGTGGCGTACGGCCTACGCGATCGCCCAAGAGCTCCAGCAGCACGGCAAGCGGATCATCCCGATCCACCCCGGCGCAGCCGCCGAGGGCAAGGAGGTGCTCGGCGAGAAGGTCTATGCGACCCTGACCGACGCCGCCGCGGCCGTCGGGAAGATCGATGTCGTCGACGTCTTCCGCCGCTCCGAGGCCGCCGGCCAGTTCGCCGACGAGGCCGTGGCGATCGGCGCCGGTGGCGTGTGGTTCCAGATGGGCGTGGTCGATGAGTCCGCCTTCGAGCGCACCACCGCGGCCGGAGTGCCGATGGTCATGGACACCTGCCCCAGCAAAATCTGGTTCGAGCGCGCCCGGGCCGGCGCACGGGCGTAGCACTACGGCTCGAACGTCATCGTCCGCAGGTGCTCGTAGATCACCGAGGTCTCCACGTCGGCGATCTCGGCACGCGAGGTAAGCCGGTCGATGACGAACGCGTAGAGCGCGTCGTTGTCGGCGACCGCGACGTGGACGATGAAGTCCATCCGGCCGGAGGTGACGAAGACGCCGACCGCCTCCGGGAGCGCGCCGACCCAGTCGCGGAAGGACTCGATGTTGGCCCGCGAGGGCGGTCGGATCCGCACGGCGACGAGCGCCTGCACGCCCCGGTCGATCTGGCGTAGATCGAGGTCGAGGTACGCCCCGCGGATGAGCCCGCGGCGCTGCATCGCCCGCGCGCGGTCGTGCACGGTGGTCGCCGAGACGCCGACTTCTGCGGCGATGTCTCGGAGGCTCCGCCGTGCATCCATCGTCCAGGCGGCCAGAATCTGGCGGTCGACTTCATCCATGCACGCCAGACTAGCCAATCTTCCTGACAATGATCGGCCTAATTGCGATCGCTCCTGACATTCTCAAGACTTGTCCTCGAATCAGTTGGCGAATGACAAGGAGTCAGAGCGATGAGCACAGGTGTCGAGGAAGCCAGGATCGGGTTCGCACCGGACGAGATCGACCAGTCCGCCAGCACGCGGGACGTGCCCTTCAAGTGGGTGGTCGTCGTCGACGAGGCGCTTCCCGCCGGCCGCGCGGTGAACGCGGCCGTCTGCGTCGCGGGGGCGACCACGCAGCGTACGGTCGGCCTCCTCGGCGAGGACGCGGTCGACGCCGACGACTCGACGCACCCGGGCCTGCCCTGGATCGGTTGCACGGTGCTGGGCGCCCCGGCCCAGCGGCTGACCGACCTGCGGCGTCAGGCGGTCGCCCAGCCAGGGGTCGCGGTGATCGACATGCCGACCCAGGCGCAGCACACGAGGGTGTACGACGACTACCTGTTCGCCGTCGGGAACAGTCGCGGCGCTGATCTGTCCTACTGCGCGGTCAGCCTCTTCGGCCCTCGCCGGATCATCGACAAGCTGGTCAAGGGGCTCTCGCTCCTGCCCTGAGCCTCAGGAGGTGGCGTTGCGGACGACCTCGCCCTTGGCAGCCGCCAGCTCGGCGAGCGACTTCTCGTACGCCACCAGCTTCTGCTGCAGCTCGGGGTCGGCGACGCCGAGGATGCGGGCGGCGAGGATGCCGGCGTTCTTGGCGTTGCCGATGGCGACCGTGGCCACCGGGATGCCACCCGGCATCTGGACGATCGACATCAGCGAGTCGAGACCGTCGAGGTACTTCAGCGGCACCGGGACGCCGATGACGGGCAGCGGAGTCACTGAAGCGAGCATGCCAGGAAGCGCGGCCGCACCGCCGGCCCCGGCGATGATCACCGAGAGGCCGCGACCGGCCGCCTCACGGCCGTAGTCGAGCATCTCCTGCGGCATCCGGTGGGCCGACTTCACATCGGCCTCCCACTCGATCCCGAACTCGTCGAGAAGCTCGGCCGCAGCCTTCATCGTCGGCCAGTCGGAGTCGGACCCCATCACGATCCCCACGCGTGCGCTCATGGGGCAAGGCTAGGCCGACGAGCATGTGTACGCGTGCACCGGGCCGCCCCCATGGCGCCTTCCTGGCGGTCCGACGCGGTCGTAATTCGCTGTCGCGCACCACAAGGTTAAGAGATCGTGTGCCCCGTGATGTCCGCCATGAGATACCGGCTCGGCCAGGCCGTGGTCATCTCGCTGCTGTCCGCGCTGATCACCACATGTGCTGTCTTCGCCCCGCTCTACGACCGCGCGATGCAGCAGGCCGCCGCGGCGGTCACCATCGACAACGCGCCCAGCGTGGAGCGCGACCTCCAGATCTTCGGACCGCCGGCGGACTATCTCCTGGAGCGCACCGACTCCGCAGAGATCGCGCGACAGCTTCCGAACTCCTCGCTCTTCGAGACCCCTGTCGCTGGGCGCAATGCCGTTGCCGACCTCGATCTCAGCCCTGCCTCGCTCTCGGTCCCCCGAGGCGACATCTGGTGGCGCGAGGGCCAGTGCAACCACATCAGGATCACCGCGGGCACCTGTCCCGACCGGAGCCGCGAGATCCTGGTCACCGACAACGAGGCGAAGACCTACGACGTCGCCATCGGGAGCACGGTGAAGTCGAAGGCGGCCAGGCCCCCGATCGACATGAACTATCACCAGCCGCCGACACCGTCGGTGACCTACCACGTCGTCGGCACCTATCGGGCCGACGACGAAGCGTGGTGGCAAGGTCTCCAGCTGGAGGGCCGGGCCGGGATCGCCGCCGGTGACATCGTCCAGCACGATGTGTGGCTGACCGACGAGTCGACCTTCGGTGGCTCGACACCGTTCCTCGACACCGAGCGCCCATGGGTGGGATCGCGGCTGCGCGCCGATGTCGTGGGCGTGGACGAGCTCATCGCTCTCGAGGGCGACCTACGTGACCTCCGGGCGCGGGCCGAGAAGGTCGAGGAGCACGACGAGATCTTCGAGGACTCGATCACGTCGTTGGTGACATCGCTGCCCGAGCTAACCGACGAGGTCGATGCTCAGATCGAGCAGAGCCGGACGACGGTGCCGCTGCTCCTCGTACAGCTGGGTGTGCTCGGGGTGATCGTCCTGTGGCTGATGCTGCTGGCGGCGACGGATCAGCGCCGCCCGGAGGTGGTGGTCGCACGGCTTCGGGGCCGGGGTGCGGCAGGGGCCAGGTCCATGCTGATGGGCGAACTTCTTCCTGCCGTGCTCGCCGGGATCGTCCCCGGGACAGCCGTGGCGATCGTCGCCGCCACTCTCGCGCGGGAGTACGCGCTGCCTGGTGATCCACCCTTCGAGCTTCCCCGGGGCATGCTGGCGTCCGGCATCATCGCCGGCGCGGCCTTGGTCCTGGTGACGTACGCGGCCGTCTACCGGGTCGCCCGGGAACCTCTCGGCACCTTGCTCCACCGGACCCGCGGTCGTCGCTCGGGGTGGGCGATCGGCGCCGGCGACGCGGTGGCCATGGCCGCGTGCGGGGCCTGCGTGGTCGCCTTTGTGACCGGCAGTCTGACCGGGCCCATCGCGCTCGCCGCCCCGGCGCTGCTCTCGGCGCTCGTCGGACTCGTTCTCGCACACCTCTTCGCCCCGGCGGCGACGCGGATCGGCCGCACACTGCTGCGCCGCGGCCATCTGCGCGCCGGCGTCTCGCTGCTGGACGCGTCGCGGAGCATCGCGACGCGGCGTACGGTCGCTCTGGCCACCGTCGCCAGCGCGCTCGCCGTCTTCTCGGTCTGCGGTCTCCTCGTGGGGGAGCGCAACCGCGCGGTCGCGGCGGAACAAGCGGCGGGCGCCCCGTTGATCGCCGAGCTCCAGGGGCAGCGGTCGACCGCCGACAACCTCAGGTCCGTACGTCGTGTGCTCGCCAGGATCGACCCCGAGAGCACCCAGATGACCCCCGTCGTACGGGCCGCGGCTCCCAGTGGTGGCCCTACGACCTTCGCCGTCGATCCGCAGGGGTTCCGCCAGATCGCTCTCTTCGGCCCCCGGGACGCGCCCAGCGCCGGGCAATGGAAGGCACTCACGGACGGAGACGCGCGCGAACCGGTCCCGGTGATCACGACCGGGGCACTGTTCGAGGACGAGGTCACCATCGTCGGCCTCGACGGTATCGAGCAGGACGGCGAGGAGATCGCGGCCATCGACAGGGTCCCCGGCGGCGGACCGGACATCGCCCTTGTCAACCTCGCCACCGCCCAGGAGATTGCCTCTCCCGACGCGGATTCCACCATCTCCCTGTGGTTCGCGGCCGAGGATCGGGCACTGCTCGACCGAGTCAGGGCCGACCTCGCCGAGGAAGGCATCATCATCGCCGAGACCCGAACGCTGAGAGGCGTACGCCGCAGCCTGGACGAGTCGGTCGCCGCCTGGAGCCTCCGGCTCGGCGTCGTGGTCGGCCTGGCTGCTGTGGCGATCGCCGTGCTCGCGTTGAGCGTGCTCACGGTGACGGGCTGGCGCACCCGCGCTCGCGACCTGGCTTCGCTGTGGTTGGCGGGTGTGGATCGGCGCACGGTCAGACGGCTCCCCGGCGCCACGCAGCTGGTGCCCGTGGTCCTGGGAGTCCTCACCGGTGCCGGAGCCGGAGTGCTCGGCGCCCTGTTGACCCTGCCCGACATCCCACTCTTCGCAGTGCCACCTGCCGTCGACACCATCGACCTGTCCGTTCCATGGCTGGCCGTCGGACTGACCACCCTCGGCTGTCTGCTGGTCCTCGGCACAGCCGCCGTCGTTCTCGGCCGGGCAGTCGCGACCGCTGCACGCCTCGACCGGGTCCGGGAGACGGCATGAGCGAGCGGAAGCGAGCGACCATAGGCCGCAGGCCGCCGCATCCGTACCCTTCGCCCTGCCCTACGGAGGCGGCGACATGAACAGCGGGATGGGCATCCGTACGCACGGCCTGGTGCACATCTACCACGCGGAGGGACACGACGTGGCCGCCCTCTCCGGCGTCGACCTGGACGTGAGACCCGGCGAGCTGATGGGGCTGCTGGGCCCTTCAGGATCCGGGAAGTCGACGCTGATGAGCCTTCTGGCCGGCGTCTTCCGGCCCAGCGCCGGCAAGATCTTCGTGGGCGCGCACGAGGTCTCATCGGCCAGCACGAAGGAGCTGGACCGGCTCCGGGCAACGCAGGTCTCACTCATGCTCCAGGGCGCCGGACGCAACCTGCTGCCCTACGCCACTCCGGCGGCCAACGTGGGTTTCGCGCAGCGCGCGGCCCGCACCAAGGATCTGCCGAGCGCCGAGGAGGTGCTCAGCGAGCTCGGAATCGCCGATGTGGCCCACCGTCCGCTGACGGGCCTCACCCCCGGTGAGCTGCAGCTCGTTGCACTGGCGGTCGCTCTCGCCACCCGGCCCGGGCTCGTCCTCGCCGACGAGCCCACCAGCCAGCTCGGCCATGCCGCCCGCGACCTCGTCCTCGAGCGGCTCGCCGGGATCAACCGCGCCCACGGTACGACCGTCGTGCTCGTCACCCACGATCCGCACGTCGCCGCGTTCCTGCCTCGCACGGTCACCATTCGCGACGGCCGTATCGGTGGCGAGGGACGCAGTGGGGAGGAGTTCGCCGTGGTGACGGCAGATGGTTCGCTCCCGCTTCCCGGCCACGTACGCGACGTGCTTCCGCCAGGCACACTGGTCCGTTTCCATCCCGTGGACGGTCACTACGAGCTCGTTCCCGAGCACGAGGAGACAAGCGATGAGTGAGCTGCGCGCGAACGGGTTGAGGGTGACGTACGGGAATCTGGTTGCCGTCGAGGCGATCGATCTCGACCTCGGAGCGGGAGTGGTGCTGGCGGTCACCGGGCCCTCCGGCGCCGGGAAGTCGTCGCTGTTGTGGGCACTGGCCGGCGCCTTGTCCCCGACAGCCGGATCCGTGAGCGTGGACGGAACGCCCCTGGCCGGCCGGGACGACGCCGCCGACCGCGGCGTCACCCTCATCCCCCAGGGCAACGGTCTCGCCGGGGCGCTCTCCGCGGAGGAGAACATCTTGGTGCCGATGCTTGCCCGCAAGGTGTCACCCCGGGAGGCGCTCGCGCGCACCGCGGCCGCACTCGATCTCGTCGGCCTTGCGGAGTCCGGACGCCACCTCGTCGACGAGCTCTCCGGGGGTCAGCAGCAGCGGGTCGCGCTCGCCCGCGCGTTCGCGATGCAGGCGGCAGTGATCCTCGCCGACGAGTCCACCAGCGACCTGGACGCCGGCAACCGGGAGCGGATGATCGCCGCGCTTCGTGCCGAGGCGGCGCGCGGCGCGATCGTCGTTCTCGCCACCCATGACCCCGAGGCTGCCGCCGAGGCCGACGCCGAGCTCGCGCTCGACGAGGGGGTCGCGTCATGGCCCCGACCTCTGCCTGTCACCTGAGTGTCGGTCCTGGCCGCTAGTGTGCTGGCCACTCTCCCCCACAACCCCACCAAGGCAGATGGATCCAGCTACGAGCACCGACGTCGTCGTCACCGCGCGCCCGAACCCGACCGCGGTCGAGCGGTTCACCGGGCTGACCAAGGCGGAGCGCAAGGTGCTGCCGTCCCGGGTGCGGCAGGTCGCGTCCTGGTCCCGGCAGGCGGCGTCGGCGACCCGCGCTCGGGCCGAGATCGAGCAGGAGGCGGCGGAGGCGGTCGACCACTACCGGGCGAGCGCGGCCGAGCTGAAGCGGGCGGCGCAGGTGGCCTGGCGCAGCATCGCCCTGGACCGGAGCGATGGGCCGCGCCTGGCCGCGATCGCGCGGCGTCACGCGCTCGAGCCGGTCGAGGAGACCACCCAGGAGCTCGTCGACTCGCTCGTCGCCGCCGCGGACGACGTGGCGAAGGCCAAGAAGGCCTCCGGGGCGCGTCGCCTGCTGGTGCGCGGGAGCCGCCGCGAGGAGGCCGAGCTGGCCGGCAGGCAGGTGCTCGAGCTGCACCAGCGCGCGAGCGAGATCCATGCGCCCGAGCGGCTCGACCAGCTGACCAGGCTCCCGGCCCGGCGCCGGGTACGGATCCGCGAGGCGCTGCTGCCGAGCGTCGGTCTCCTCGAGGCGCTCTCCGACCTGGGCTCGGAGGCGGTGCTGGCTCCGCGCAAGGGCGTCCTCGTGCTGCGCAACGAGGGCGAGGCGCTCAACGAGGCCAGGCGCTCCGAGGAGCCCGCGCGCCGAGCCGCGACCGACGCGGCCAACGCGGTCCGGAGCGCAGACACCGACACGGCGATCAGGTCGCTGCCGGTCGACGAGCTCGCCGATCTCGTACGTGTCGAACCCCTCCTCGAGGCCGGGATCACTACCGTCCACGAGGTCATCCATCCCGCCTCTGACCTGCGACAGCTCCCCGGCGTCGGGCCGGCCACCGCGATGCGGATGCAGGAGGCGGCGCAGGCGCTGTGGCAGCGCACCTACGACGAGATGCCGCTCGCGATCGACCACGAGCGCCGCACCCCGGCGGCCACCAGGCTGCTCGCGCGGCTGGCGGAGTGGGAGGCCGGGCGGCGTACGAAGGACGCGGGGGCGGAGCTCGCCCTGGTCCAGTCGCTGCGCCCGCTGACCCGGTCGCTCGACAGTGGCGCGAGGTTCCATCTGATCCTGGCCAACGCCGCCAGCCTCGAGGACTTCCAGGGCGCGCTGCGTGCGATCGCTCACCGTGCCGAGATGGCTCGCCGGGTGCGTCCGGGCAACCGGCCGGCCGACCCGTGGGAGGACTTCGAGAAGCGGCCCGCCGACTACTACGCGATGCTCTCCGAGCTCGGCTTCCTCACCGAGGACGAGGACAAGATCCACGGTGACCTGTCAGCGGAGATCATCGAGGCGGTACGGGCGCAGGAGCTGCGCACCAACAACCTGACCGCGTCGCTGCGCGGCTACCAGCACTTCGGCGTCCGCTTCGCGCTGGTGCAGATGAAGGTGATCATCGGCGACGAGATGGGGCTCGGCAAGACCCTCCAGTCGCTGGCTGTGCTCGCTCATCTGCACGCCATGGGCGCGTCCCACACGCTGGTCGTCTGTCCGGCCGCCGTGGTCACCAACTGGGTGCGCGAGACCGACTCGAAGACGACCCTGGTCCCCCATCGTCTCCACGGCAACCGCCGCCTGAAGGCCGCCAAGATCTGGGTCGAGCAGGGCGGCGTCGCGGTGACCACCTACGAGACGCTCAACGCGATCCAGCCGTTCCTCGACCAGGTCAAGGTCGCCTGCGTCGTGGTCGACGAGGCGCACATGATCAAGTCGCCGCGCACCCAGCGCACCGAACGCGTACGCCGGGTGCTGGACGCCTCCGACCGCGCCATCCTGCTCACCGGCACGCCGATGGAGAACCGCATCGACGAGTTCCGCAACCTGGTCTCCTACCTCCGCCCCGACCTGCTGCTCTCCGCCGACGAGTTCAACCCGCACCGATTCCGCAAGCAGGTCGCCCCGGTCTACCTGCGCCGCAACCAGGAGGACGTGCTCACCGAGCTGCCCGACCTCGTCGAGGTCGAGGACTGGCTGCCTCTGTCCGTGGCCGACGAGAGGGCGTACGCCGACTGTGTCCGCGACGGCAACTTCATGGCCATGCGCCAGGCCGCCATGCTCCAGGGCACCTCGTCGGCGAAGGTCGAGCGGCTGGTCGAGATCGTCGGCGAGGCCGAGGAGAACGGCCGCCGCGTGATCGTGTTCTCCCACTTCAGGAAGGTCCTCGACGACCTGGTCACGCTCCTGCCGGGCGAGGTCTTCGGCCCGCTCACCGGGTCCGTTCCCGCCGAGGAGCGCCAGCAGATGGTCGACGAGTTCTCGGCCGCCGGGCATGGTGCCGTGCTGGTCACCCAGATCGTCGCCGGCGGCGTCGGCCTCAACATCCAGTCGGCGTCGGTCGTGGTCATCTGCGAACCCCAGCTCAAGCCGACCATCGAGTGGCAGGCCATCGCCCGCGCCCGCCGGATGGGCCAGCTCCAGTCCGTACAGGTCCACCGGCTGCTCTCGGAGGTCGGCGTCGACCAGCGCATCCACGACATCCTCGCCGCCAAGGCCGAGCTCTTCGACGACTTCGCCCGGGTCAGCGCCACCGCCGCCAGCAGCCCCGAGGCGTACGAGACCTCGCATCCCGACGACGCCGTCACCGCCCTCGCCACCGAAGCCTCCGACGCCGAGATCGCCCGCGACGTCGTCGCCACCGAACGCCAGCGCCTAGGCGTCTGACCCTGCCGAGGCGTCACCTCGGTCGCCCGAGGCGTCAGGTACGTCGCCCGAGGCGTCACCTAGGTCGGCCGAGTTGGCACCTGGGTGCCACGTCGACCGACGCGAGCGACGCCTCGGCCGACGGGGGCGACGCCTCGGCAGTCAGTCGGAGTCGTTGCCGAGGTCGCCCTGGAACCAGTCAGCGGCGTGGCGGGCGCGCTCGAGGCAGTCGTCGAGGTCGTCGCCGTAGACGTTGACGTGACCGACCTTGCGACCCGGGCGCATCTCCTTGCCGTAGAGGTGGACGCGGAGGTGGGGGTCGCGGGCCATGGCGTGCGGGTAGCCGTCGTAGAGGCGGCCGACGTTCTCCCGGGTCGAGCCGAGGATGTTGACCATCACCGACCACTTCGCGCGGGGAGCGGGAGAGCCGAGCGGCAGGTCCATGACCGCGCGCAGATGGTTCTCGAACTGCGAGGTGACCGCGCCGTCCTGGGTCCAGTGGCCGGTGTTGTGGGGGCGCATGGCGAGCTCGTTGACGAGCAGCCGGCCGTCGACGGTCTCGAACATCTCGACCGCCAGGATGCCGACGACGCCGAGCTCACCAGCGATACGCAGCGCGATCTGCTCGCCCTGGACGGCGAGCTCGGGCGAGAGGTCGGGCGCCGGAGCGATGACCTCCTTGCAGACACCGTTCTCCTGGTAGGTGTGCACGACCGGGTACGCAGCGGCCTGGCCGCTCGGCGAACGGGCGACGATCGCGGAGAGCTCCCGGCGGAAGTCGACGAGCTCCTCGGCCAGGACCTGGACCCCTGCCTCTTGGGCAACGCGAAGCGGCTCGGCGACATCGGCGACGTCGCGTACGACCCAGACGCCCTTGCCGTCGTATCCGCCGCGGGTGGTCTTGAGGACGCACGGGAAACCGAACGCCTCGACCTCAGCCGTGGACGACACGATGGCATTGCGCGGGCATGGGATGCCGAGCTCGGTCAGCCGCGCGCGCATGACGCCCTTGTCCTGGGCGTGCACGAGCGCGTCCGGGCCGGGACGGACCGCTACCCCGGCGGCCGCGAGCGCGTGCAGGTGCTCGGTGGGGACGTGCTCGTGGTCGAACGTGACCACCTCACATCCCTCGGTGGCCTTCTTCAACGTGTCCAGGTCGCGGTAGTCGCCGACCAGCTGGTCGGGGATCACCTGAGCGGCCGACACACCCTCGCCCTCGGCGAGAAGCCGGAGCGGGAGGCCGAGCGCGATTGCGGGCTGAGCCATCATGCGGGCCAGCTGGCCGCCGCCGATGATCGCAAGTGTCGGTGCGAGGGTCACGACGACAGGGTAATGAGACTGCCCCGCCGGGGCCGATTTCGCGGATCCCCCTCACGCAATCCGCGAAACCCGACCCCCGGCAGGTGAACGAAGGTCAGGCCTTCTCGAAGCGCAGTCCCTTGCCGCGCAAGGTGGTGATCAGATGGGGCTTCCGGGGGTCGTCGCCCAGCTTGCGACGCACCCATCCCAGGTGTACGTCGATGGTCTTCGACGAGGTGTAGAAGGTCGCGTTCCACACGTCCCTCATCAACTCGTCACGGGAGACGACGTTGCCAGCCCTCTTGATCAGGGCGTGAACCAGGTCGAACTCCTTGCGAGAGAGCGTCAGCTCCTCATCGTTCCGCCATGCTCGCCGGGTCTCCGGGTCGAGCTTGATCTCCTGTACCTCGATCATGAGACCGACATTAGGGAGGTAAAGAGCCCTTGGCAAAGGATTGCACGATATTGCCACTGACATTTTCATGCCAGGGTGCAACGAATTGGGCATGACAAACGTGCGCCCCCGAATGGCGCACTCAACCATGCCCACGAAGGGCCTGCCGGGTAAAGCAATCGGAGCCCGGCGTTGATCGACTGTTAACTACAACGGAATGTGAACAAAACCGCGAAATCGCAGGTCAGCGACACCCTCGAAGGTCACGATTCAGACACGGCGGACTGCGACGGGCTCCACGATTCCGAAGCCTCGCACCGGTCGAGCGGCCAGTCGCCGGGTCTCGAACTCGTCCTCGGGCATCGTCTTGGCGGTGGCCTCGTCGACGATGATCCGGTTGCGGCGAGCGACGGCCGTCAGCCGAGCGGCCATGTTCACAGGGGGTCCGAAGACGTCGCCGAGACGCGAGACGACATTGCCGGAGGCGAGCCCGACACGTACGTCCGGCATTCGCGGGTCCCGGCCGATCACGTTGATGATGCCCTCGGCGGTGCCGTAGGCCTGGAGCGGGTCGTCGTTGACGAAGAGCACCGAGTCACCGAGCGACTTGATGATGCGGCCGCCCCAGGTCGCCACCACGTCGGCACACCGCGACTCGAAGAGCTCGACCAGGTCGCCGATCTTCTCCTCGGTCAGCGTGTTCGACAGCGCGGTGAACGAGACGATGTCGGCGAACCCGACCGTCTGCCAGACCGTGCCCAGCTGCTCCTCAGGGCCGGCGACCGATGCCTCTGCCCGAGCGAGGGCGGCGCGCGTGTGCCGCCGCCAGGCGAAGATCATCATCTCCTCGAACGCGCTCTCGAACTGCTCCGAGACCGAGACCGCAGCCTTCAGCAGCTCGGCGGGCGTCCGGTTGTCCTCGTTCTGGGTCTCGACATGGTGCAGCAGGGCGGAGACCTCGTAGTCGGACAGGCGCGCCATCGACTGCCCGATGCCCCGGGTCAGGTTGACGACCAGGTCGAAGCTGACCAGCCCGTTGCCGGCGATCTCGTTGGCCTTGGCCAGGGCCTGCACGTCCGCCTCGTCGAAGAACGCCTCGTCATCCCCGATCTCCGGGAAGCCGAGCGCACGCCACAGACGCTTCGCCTGGTCCAGGCTCACGCCGACCTTCTCGGCGACCTCCGCCGAGGTCAGGTTGACGGGTTGCTTCGATTTCGCCACGAACAGATCATGCCATCCGGCTCGTCACGACCGCCGTCACGACCGCGGACGGAGCCGGGCGTGGATGACGTCGCCCGCACCGACCACCCGCGACCCGCCGTCGGTCGCGATGACCAGGCGGCCGAAGTCGTCGATCTCGGTGGCCACGCCCTCCCAGACCTCCCCGCCCGGCAGCTCGGCGCGTACCTGCTCACCGACGGTCACCGACAGCTCCCGATAGCGGCGGGCGAGCTCGGCGGGGTCCGAGCCCCAGATCTCGTACGCAGCCCCCAGTTCCTCCAGCAGCGCGGCAAGCATCTCGGTGCGGTCGACGGGCGCGCCGCTCTCCAGCTCCAGCGAGGTGGCGGTCTCGATCGGCAGCTCCTCGCGCGTCAGCGAGGTGTTGAGCCCGAACCCGATCACGGCGGCCGCCCCCTCGGGCCCGTCGATCCGCTCGATCAGGATCCCGCAGACCTTGCGACCCTCGATGAGTACGTCGTTGGGCCACTTCAGCCCCGCTGCGTACCCCTTCCTCCGCAGCACCGATGCGACCGCGACACCGGTCATCAGCGGCAGCCACGGCCACCGCTCGACCGGGATCGAGGGCGAGGGCCGCAGCAGCGCGGAGACGGCCAGCGCCGAGCGCGCCGGGGTGGTCCAGCCTCGGTCGAGGCGTCCTCGGCCGGCGGTCTGGTGCTCGGTGGTGATCACCAGGCCGGGCGCCTCGCCCGAGCGCGCG
Source organism: Nocardioides sp. NPDC000445 (assembly GCF_040300245.1). Classification (NCBI taxonomy): domain Bacteria; kingdom Bacillati; phylum Actinomycetota; class Actinomycetes; order Propionibacteriales; family Nocardioidaceae; genus Nocardioides; species Nocardioides sp. NPDC000445. The sequence goes on from NZ_JBEPDH010000025.1 coordinate 95,943, forward strand.
CGCTCGGCCAGTACGGCATTGGTGGAGGGCGTCTCGTCGAGGACCTCGACGCGCCATCCCCCCGGCAACGCATCGAGCCGGGAACGGTCTAGTGACGGGCGTCGCATCGCGGAAGGAGGCACGGGATTAGATTGGCCCTCGCACCGCACGAAGTCCAAAGGAGCAACGTGAGCACCGAATCGACCAACGAGCCAGTCATCGATCTGCACACGACTGCCGGGAAGCTGGCCGAGCTGGAGCGTCGTCTTGACGAGGCTGTCCATGCTGGTTCCGCCAAGGCGGTGGAGAAGCA
>NZ_JBEPDH010000026.1:0-90517 GCF_040300245.1 Nocardioides sp. NPDC000445
TTTATTTTTTTTTTTTTTGTTGTGTGGTTTCCCGTCGGGGCCGTCCGTCTTGTCGTGCGGGGGGGGGGGGCGGGGGGGACCCCCCCCCCCCGACGTACCTGACGCCTCGGCCGGCGCGGGTGACGCCTCGGCGCTGGCTAGGCTTCGCTGAATGAAGCTCCGTGTCCATCAGCAGCGTGCGCTCTCCGCACTGAGCGCGGCGTGGGGTGCGGGGCGTTCGCGGGCGTGGGTGGTGCTGCCGCCCGGCGCCGGGAAGACGCTGGTCGGGCTGGAGACGGCACGCGAGGCGATCGCGGACGGGGCGAAGGTCGTCGTACTCAGCCCCAACACGGCCATCCAGGGGCAGTGGCTGCGCCAGGCGGCCGCGCTGGGACTTTCGGCGTCCTCGTCGCGGGATCTGGACGCGCCACTGACCTCGCTGACCTACCAGTCGGTCGCGGTCTTCGGTGACCCCGACGACGAGGCGGAGACCGGGGAGAGCCATCTGGCCAGGCTGCACGACAACGGCCGGGCGCTGGTCTCGGCGCTGCGTACGGCCGGGCCGCTGCTGCTCGTGCTGGACGAGTGCCACCACCTGCTCGAGGTCTGGGGCGAGCTGCTCGGCGAGATCCTCCTGCTGCTGCCGGACGCGCGGGTGCTGGGGCTGACCGCGACTCCACCCGAGGCGCTGACCAAGGAGGAGTCCGCGCTGGTCGGGCTGCTGTTCGGCGAGATCGTCTTCTCGACCTCGATCCCGGCCGTGGTGCGCGAGGGCGACCTGGCACCGTTCGCGGACCTGGTCTGGCTGACCGCGCCGACGCCGGGCGAGCGGGAGTGGCTGCGAGGGAGCGCGGAGCGGTTCGAGGAGCTGCTCACCGCGCTGACCTCGGCCGATCTGGGCAGCGTGCCGTTCCTGACCTGGCTGGACCGGCGGTTCGTGTCCCGGTCGGCGGGGGCTCCGTCCTGGGCCGAGCTCACGAAGGCGATGCCCGACGTGGCCACGGCGGCGCTGCGGGCCCACCATCGCGGGCTGCTCGCCCTGCCCGACGGGGCGAACCTGACCGAGGCGCACCGTCGCGATCCCTCGGCCGAGGACTGGGTGGCGCTGATCGGCGACTGGGTACGCGGACATCTGGCCGCCTCCGAGGCGGAGGCCGACCAGGAGGCGCTGGCCGCGATCAAGCAGGCGCTGCCGGCGGTCGGCTACTCGCTGACCCGGCGTGGCATCCGGGCCGGGCGCTCGCCCGTCGACCGGGTGCTGGCGCGCTCGGAGGCGAAGACGACGGCGACCGCGGCCATCGTGGACCACGAGCGTCTGGCCCACGGTGACTCCCTGCGGCTGCTGGTCGTCACCGACCACGAGCGGGCCTCGGCCACGCTGCCGATCGACCTGCGCGGCGTGATCGCCGAGCAGTCCGGCTCCGCGCGGGCGGTGCTCGCGACGCTGTGCGGGTCCCACGACGACGTCCTGCTGGTCACCGGCGCCACCGTCGCCGGACCCGCGGCGACCCTCGCCGCGCTGGTCGAGCACATCGCCGAGACCGACCCCGCTCTGGCCGAGGCTCTGGAGGTCGAGCCGGGGGAGGCGTACGCCACGCTCGTGGGGCGCTGGGGGAGTCGGCAGTGGGTCGGGCACGTGACCCGGTTCTTCGAGGCCGGTGGCTGTCGGGTGCTGGTCGGCACGCGCGGCCTGCTCGGGGAGGGCTGGGACGCCCGGTCGGTCACCGGGATCGTCGACCTCACCGCGGCCACGACCACGACCGCGGTCGTGCAGCTGCGCGGGCGGTCGCTGCGTACGGATCCGGAGCGGCCCGACAAGGTCGCGGTCAACTGGACGGTCGTCTGCGTCGAGGAGGAGCACCCGCGCGGCGACAACGACTGGAAGCGCCTGGTCCGCAAGCACACCGGCTTCTTCGGCGCCGACGAGGACGGTTCGGTCGTCGACGGCGTCGGCCACATCGACGAGACGTTCTCCCCGTACGCCGCCCCGCCGGAGTCCGACTTCGACACCGTCAACGCCCGCATGGTCGCCCGCTCGGAGGACCGCACGGCGATCCGGGAGCGGTGGCGGATCGGGGAGCCGTACGCCGACGTCGCCGGCCGCACCGTCAGGATCCGGCTCCGCCGGGCGGGTGCGCTGCGTGCGCCGTCGGGGGTCGTGCTCACGCCGCGGCCACCGGGATTCCGGCTGCTGGAGGGCCGGGTGCCGGAATGGCGACTGCCGGCGCCGGTCGTCCTCGTCTCCGCGGTTCTGCTGAGCTTCGGGCTGGCCCTCGCGCTCGCCTTCGGTGCCGCCGGCGGGGCCGCTGCGGTCGTCGGCGGCGCGGTCGGTGGGCTGTGGGCGCTGTGGGCCATGAACGTCTATCGGGACGGCACCCGGATCGCCTCCCAGCTGCGCCGGCGCCCCAGCGTCGGTGCGGTCGGGGCGGCGGTCGCGGACGCGCTGAAGACGACCGGACAGACCTCGGCCGGCGCCGACAGCCTCGAGATCGCCGTGGACAGCGACGGCAGCTACCGCCTCCACCTCTCCGGGGTGCCCGAGGGCGAGTCGGCACTCTTCGCCGCCTCGCTCGAGGAGGCGCTGGCGCCGATCGCCGCCCCCCGCTACCTCGTCTCGCGCCCGATCACGGGCGACCTGAGTGCCCTCGAGAGGCTGCGGCTGGGCGTCTCGGGCAGGCACGCCGCGAACGCCGAGGCCTGGCACGCGGTCCCCACCGCCCTCGGCCGTCGAGCCGCCGACGCGAAGTCGTTCCTCGCCGTCTGGGAACACTGGGTAGGCGGCTCCGGCCTGCTCTACACCGGCTCACCCGAAGGCGCCGGCGTCCTCGCCGCCCAACGCGGCGCCGACCCCTTCGACGTCACCGCCGTCATCCGCCGCCACTGGTCCTGACCCGAGACGGCACCTACGTCGGCCGAGACGGCACTTACGTCGGCCGAGACGTCAGTTATGGCAATCGAGTTGTCAGTTGTGGCGACGTACCGGAGTGTTGCCTGCGTGGACTCGGACCTTCGGCACCGGCACGCCGCATCCTTCGGCGCGGCAGCGAATGCGTATGCCGCCCATCGTCCCGACTACGCGCACGACGCGATCCGGTGGGCGCTCGAGCCGGCGCCGGGGCCACGGGTGCTCGACCTCGGCGCCGGCACCGGGAAGCTGACCGCGACCCTGGCGGCGATGGGTACGGACGTCACGGCCGTCGAGCCCGACCAGGCGATGCTGGCGGAGCTGCGAAGGAGCCTGCCCGAGGTCGCGGCGCTGTCGGGCAACGCCGAGTCGATCCCGCTCCCGGACAGCTCCGTCGACGCGGTCCTCGCCGGTAACGCGATGCACTGGTTCGACATGGCCGTCGCCGGCCCCGAGATCGCCAGGGTGCTCGCGCCGGGCGGGGTGCTCGCCGGTCTGTGGAACACCGTCGACGACAGTGTCGACTGGGTCGCCGGGCTGGCGAGGGCCAGCGGCCCCGCGGCGATCGGGCAACGCGACACCCCGGCGAGCTGGCGTACGGAGACAGCGACCCTGCACCTGCCGACGACGGACGCGCCGGTCCACTTCGGCTCCCCGGAACAGGCCGGTTTCCAGCACGGGCAGCGCCGCACCGCCGACTCGCTCGTCGCGACGCTCGGCACCCGCGCCGGGATGCTGGTCATGCCGGACGAGGAACGGGAGGCCAACCTCGCCCGGATCCGGGGCTACCTCACCACCAGGCCGGAGACCTCGGCCGGCGAGTTCACTCTGCCGATGGTCACCTGCGTGCTCCGCGTACGACACCTCTGACCACTCGGCCCCAGCGAGGCGTCGCTCCCGTCGGCCGAGGCGTCACTCGCGCTGGCCGAGTTGGCACATCATGCCCACTCGGCCGACGTACGTGACGCTTCGACCGACCGACGTGACGCCTCGGCCGACGTAGCTGACGCTTCGGCGTCAGTTGGGGATCGGGGTCCAGGTGGGGAACTTGGCGGTGCGACCGTCGCCGGAGGATCGGCCGGTGAGGCGGCGGTGGATCCAAGGGCCGACGAACTCGCGGTAGTAGGCCAGGCCCTTCTTGCCCGCGGCGGCCTCGAAGTCGAGGTCCCACCAGCCCTCGGGGACCTCGACGCCGAGCGAGTCGAGGACGCGGGCGGCGACGCGGTGGTGGCCGCGGGCGTTCATGTGGAGGCGGTCCTCGGACCAGAAGCGGCCGTCGGTGAGGGTGGTGTCGGGCCAGTTGTAGGCCCGTACGACGTCGTCGCGATGGGCGATCCGCTGCTCGACCAGGCCGACGAGCTCGTCGCCGCGACGCTGGAAGACCTTGCCGAGCGGGAGCCGGGCCGAGGGGTTGGCGCCGGAGAGCAGGATCAGCTTGATCCCGTGGGCGTCGCAGGCCTCGAGCACGGGATGGAGGAAGTCGGCGATCGCGTTCGCGTCGGCCTTCGGGCGGAGCATGTCGTTCCCGCCGCCGTTGAAGGAGAGGTGGGTCGGCTTGAGCGCGAGCGCGGCGGGGAGCTGCTCCTCGACGATCGGGCGGATCAGGCGCCCACGGATCGCGAGGTTGGCATACTCCACCCGGACGCCCGAAGCGGCCCAGCCCTGGGCGACCAGATCGGCCCAGCCGCGTACGTGACCATCAGGAGTCTCGTCGCCGACTCCCTCCGTGAACGAGTCACCGATCGCGACGTAGCGCACTGCCTCCACGAGCCCTCCCAAGCACCATCAAGCGGCGAGTATCCATCGCCAGCCTCTGGATTCTAGTCCGCCCCGGGTCTGAGGAGCACATCCGTCCCCGGGCTGACGTCGTGGCCGCCTCGGCTCCTCTACGGTGGGTGCGTGGAGGAGTTGGTACGGCCCTGGCGGCTCGGCCCGCGTGGGCGATGGTGGTTCGACGTACTGCTCGCGGGGACCCTGTTCCTGATCATCCCGTTCTACGCGGTCCAGGCGCTGCTCAGCGGCGGCGCGGCCCAGGACGTGTCCAGCGTCAACCACGTCGCCGACCTGGTGCTCGTGGTGATCCAGCTGGTGCCGTTGCTGTGGCGCCGCCGGCACCCGGTGATCGTCTACGCCATCGTCGCCGGAGCCTGCGGGCTCCAGGTGCTCCTGCTCGACTATCCGCTCGTCTCCCAGGTCTCCTTCCCGATCGCGGTCTACTCGGTGGCGCGCTACGCCCGGCCGCGCTGGGGCCTGGCCGCGCTCGCGGTGGGCCTGTTCGGGTCTGTCCTCGGCGCCTACGACTGGCTGGGCGCCGTCGATGCCGCCTCCAACGGCCCGGCCCAGGACGAGATCAACTGGAGCACCTACGTCCCGGTCGTGCTCTCGCTCGCCACCTTCCCCGTGGCCGCCTGGGCACTGGGAGCGCTGGCGCGCACAAGAACGGCGTACGTCGACTCGCTGATCCAGCGCAACGAGCAGCTGCGCCGCGAGGCCGAGCAGCGTGCCGAGCTCGGAGCGACCCAGGAGCGGGCGCGGATCGCGCGCGAGATGCACGACGTGGTCGCCCACGGACTGAGCGTGATCGTGGTCCAGGCAGACGGCGCGCGCTATGCCGCCGAGCAGGACCCGGCCCTCGCCCCGAAGGCACTGGAGACCGTCGCGCAGACCGCCCGGGAGGCGCTGACCGAGATGCGGCAGCTGCTCGGTCTGCTGCGCGACGGGGACACGCTGACCCGTCCGCAGCCACGGCTGGGCGACATCGCGACCCTCGTCGAGGAGACCCGGGCCGGCGGCATGGAGCTCGCCGCGAACCTTCCCGAGCCCGGTCTCGCCGTGCCCGAGGGCGTCGCGCTGACCGCCTACCGAGTGGTGCAGGAGTCGCTCAGCAACGTACGTAAGCACGCCGGTCCGGGCGCCGCGGCCAGAGTCACCGTGACCGCCGACGACGGCGGTCTCGCGATCGAGGTCACCGACAACGGCCGCGGCGCAGCCGCGGACGCCACCGCGCAGCCGGGCGGCCTCGGCCTCGTCGGGATGCGCGAGCGCATCTCCGCCCACGATGGAACACTCGAGACCGGCCCCGCATCCGGCGGTGGCTTCCGTGTCTACGCAAGACTCCCGCTATGACGATCCGTGTCTTTCTCGTCGACGACCAGGAGCTCGTCCGTGCCGGCTTCCGGATGCTCATCGACTCCCAGCCCGACCTGAGCGTCGTCGGCGAGGCGGGCGACGGCCAGGAGGCCGTCGCCGCGCTGGGCCGGACCGAGGCCGACGTGGTCCTGATGGACGTACGCATGCCCCGCATGGACGGCGTCGAGGCGACCGGTCTGGTCGCCGGCCGCCAGGGCGCACCCCGGGTGATCGTGCTGACCACCTTCGACCTGGACGAGTACGCCTTCGCCGCCATCCGGGCGGGCGCCGCTGCTTTCCTGCTCAAGGACGCCCGCCCCGAGGACCTGCTGACCGCGATCCGCACCGTGCACGCCGGCGACTCGGTCGTCGCGCCGAGCACCACCCGGCGCCTGCTGGAGCACTTCGCCGCCTCCGCGCCCGCGACCGCCGGGCCGTCGGTCGAGGGGCGGCTGGAGGCGCTGACCGAGCGTGAGCGCGAGGTGCTCACGCTGGTCGGCCGCGGCCTGTCCAACACCGAGATCGCCGAGACCTTCGTGGTCGCCGAGGCCACCGTGAAGACCCACGTCGGCCGGCTGCTGGCCAAGACCGGCTCTCGTGACCGCGTCCAGCTCGTGGTGCTGGCCTACGAGACCGGCCTGGTCGGCCGCTGACTCCGGAGAGTCTTAGGCGAGGTGATGCACCGGCGCCAGGTTGTAGACCGGCGTCTCGATCCCCTCGAACCGGGCCTTGAGCTGCAGCGCGAGATAGAGCGAGTAGTGGCGCGACTGGTGCAGGTTGCCGCCGTGGAACCACAGCGCCTCCTGCTGGGTCGGCTTCCACATGTTGCGCTGCTCGCCCTCCCACGGCCCCGGGTCCTTGGTGGTGTCGGAGCCGAGACCCCAGCACTTGCCGACGCGGTCGGCGACCTCCTGGCTGATCAGGTCGGCGGCCCAGCCGTTCATGGAGCCGTAGCCGGTGGCGTACACGACCAGGTCCGCCGGCAGCGACGTCCCGTCCTCGAGCACGACGGCCGACGAGGTCAGATGGGAGACCTGGCCGTGAGCGAGCTTGACCGACCCGTCGGCGACCAGCTCGGCAGAGCCCACGTCGATGTAGTAACCCGAGCCGCGGCGCAGGTACTTCATGAACAGCCCCGAGCCGTCGTCGCCCCAGTCGTGCCGGAAGCCTGCCTTCTCCAGACGCTGGTAGAAGTCGGCGTCGCGCTCAGCCATCTGCTCATACAGAGGAATCTGGAACTCGTGCATGATCCGGTAGGGGAGCGAGGCGAAGACCAGGTCGGCCTTCTCCGTGGTCATCCCGGAGGCGACCGCACGCTCGGAGTAGAGGTCGCCGAGCCCGATGTCCATCAGCGTGTCGCTCTTCACGATGTGGGTCGAGGACCGCTGCACCATCGTCACGTCGGCACCGTGCTCGAACAGCGCCCCGCAGATGTCGAAGGCGGAGTTGTTCGACCCGATCACGACACACCGCTTGCCCTCGTACGCATCCGGCCCCGGGTGCTTGGAGGAGTGGTGCTGCTCGCCCTCGAAGATGTCCATGCCCGGCAGGTCGGGGATGTTCGGCTTGCCGGACATCCCGGTGGCCAGGATGAGCTGCTTCGGGTGCAGCGTGATCTCCTCCCCGCCGCGCGAGACGGTGACCGTCCACTCCCCGGCCTCCTCCGAGTAGGAGGCGCTGGTGGCCGTGGTCGAGGACCAGTACGGCACCTCCATCACCTTGACGTAGGACTCCAGCCAGTCGCCGATCTTGTCCTTGGGCGCGAAGACCGGCCAGTTGTCGGGGAACTTCAGATAGGGCAGGTGGTCGTACCAGACCGGGTCGTGCAGGCACAGCGACTTGTAGCGGCCGCGCCACTGGTCACCGGGCCGCTCGTAGCGGTCGATGACGAGCGACGGCACCCCGAGCTGGCGCAGCCGCGCCCCGAGCGCGATCCCGCCCTGCCCGCCACCGATGACCACCGCGTACGGCTGCTCGGTCAGGCCCAGCGTCTCCGCCTCGGCCTGCCGCTTCTCCGCCCAGGTCACCCGGTCCCGGTTGACGCCGTGCTCGGCACCCCTCGGGCGACGTACGCCGCGGGGCTCCTCGTGTCCCTTGAGCTCGTAGAGCGTGGTCAGGAACGTCCACGCCTTCGCGCGGTCGTCCTCGACCTTGAGGCGCAGCAGCCCGCGGCCGCGACCGATCGCGGTCTCGAAGGTGAACCACGCGGTGGTCACCCCGTCCGCGGTCGCCTCCGGCTCCTCGAGCGCGAAGCCGGAGGGGTCGACGCGCTCCAGCGTGGCCGAGAGCAGGTCGGCAACCCCGGTCGGGTCCTCGACGGTGGTGATGTTCCAGGAGAACGCGACCAGGTCGCGCCAGAAGCTCTTCGTGGCGAAGAGGCCAGCGGCCCGGGGGATGTCGCGCTCCTTCAGGGCGGCCTCGAAGTCGGCGAGCCAGGTCTGCGCCGGGCCGCTCTGGACGGCCGCGGGAGTGGGTTCGAGTGTCTGGGTCATGCCCCCAGCACACCGCCGCGCGGGCGGAGGAGAAAGGGTTGCAGCCGATTGCATGTGGCGCCGGTCACAGCGAACACCTACCCTCGGAGGCGGAGGTGGACGCCAGATGACAGTGACCGGAGCAGTCCCGGCGGGAGCAGACCTGCCGCGCCTCGCCCGTGATCTCGTACGCGTCCACGACGCCGTCCTGTCCGGCACCCGCCCACCCAGCACGCCCCGGATCCTGGTCGAGCGCTCCTGGCGCCGCGTGATGAGCATGGGCCTGGAGCCCGGCAGCAGCAACGGCAGGCGTACGCCGTCGGCAGCCGAGTGCGCGGCCAGGAGAGCGCGCTCGCCGCTGGCGATGGTGATCGACGACCTGAAGGCGGTGCTGACCTCGGCCGCGGATGCGGCGACGTACCTGATGGTGGTCACCGACGCCGAGGGCGTGGTGCTGTGGCGGGCGGGCTCGGCCCGGGTCCTCAAGATCGCCGACCAGCTCGGTTTCGTCGAGGGCGCGCTGTGGACCGAGCGCGCGGTCGGCACCAACGCCATCGGCACCGCGCTGGCCGAGGCAGCACCGGTCGAGCTCTTCAGCGCGGAGCACTTCGAGCAGGCCCAGCATCCCTGGTACTGCACGGCGGCCCCGATCCACGATCCCCGCACCGGAGCCCTGCTCGGCGTCGTCGACGTCAGCGGCCCGGCCCTGACCTTGCACCCTGCGATCGGCGCCTTGGTCGAGAGCGCGGTGCGCCTGGCCGAGATGAGCCTGTGGCGCCGCCACCAGGAGTGGCTCGAGCGGCTGCGCCGGGAGACCGACCACGTCGTCTCCGGCGTCGAGGGTCCGCTGCTGGTCGTCGACGACGACGGCTGGGTCGCCCACCACGCCGGGATGGCCGCCCGCGACCGGATCGCAGCGCCCCGGCAGGACAAGATGCTGACCGTCCCGGGACTGGGGCTGTGCCTGCCCGAGCGGGTCGGCGAGCGCGGCTGGCTGGTCCGGCCGACCTCCTCCGGCTCCTCCGGCACCCTGACGGCCCGGCTCGACCCCGACGGGACCCTCGAGGTCGTCTCGGAGTCAGGCCGGTGGCGCACCACCCTGACCCGGCGCCATGTCGAGATCCTCACCCTCGTCGACCGGGCCGGCCCCACCGGGCTCACCGCCCGCGGGCTCAGCGAGGCCGTCTTCGGCGACGCCGAGCACATCGTCACCGTCCGCGCCGAGGTCTCCCGGCTGCGCCGCTCGATCGGTGCGCTGGTCGCGACCAACCCCTACCGGCTGGCCGACGGGGTGACCCTCACCCGGGGATGACCGTGCTCCACCGGGCGAGACCGCCAACCGTCGTCGAATGTCGGCATCGGTGTGCCTGCCGACGATTCTCGGCACGTCAGGGGACAATCCCGTCCGGTGAGCACCGATCATCCGGACTATGCCCTTCACGCTTGGGTGGACGAATCCATCCATGTGAGTGCAGGCTTCTACATGATCGCCGCGGCGATCGCCGATGTAGCCCAGATCGAGTCTCACCGCGACTTCGTGCGAGCGATCGCCCCCTCACCGCGTCGGCGGATCCACTGGCGCGAAGAGGAGGACAAGGATCGACTTCGGATCGCCGAAGCGTTCGGGCAACTCGACCTTGCGCATACGGTCGTCGTTGCCAGCCCGATCGATCCTAGAAAGCAAGAACGTGCACGCCGCAAATGCTTCGAGCGCCTTCTCCCCGAGTTGGCCGGCATCGGCGTCACGCATGCCTGGCTGGAGACTCGGACCACCGTGCTCAACGGTAGGGATCGCGCCATGGTTGCTGCGATGCGCGGCTCCGGGGCCTTGACAGGATCCTTGCGCGTCGAGTTCGGGGATCCCGAGATCGAGCCTCTGCTCTGGATCCCCGATGTCATCGCCGGGGCTCTCGGAGCGGCCCGTCGCGGACTGCCTAGGTACCGTGACGCTCTTGCGATCGCTATCGACGAGATCGAAGTCTGTCTGTAGCCGCTGAAAAGCGCGAAACCCGGGTCCCGTACTGCGGCGGTATCCCGGGTTCACTTCCTCGCACCCCTCAGGGGGAGGCTTCATCCATTACCTTACAGGTTGGGCCTGCAATGCGCACGCAGCTCCACACGCCGCTCTGAGGGAAGACCCTGAGCCGACCCTTGCCGATCCACCCCCGGTCGTACGCCGGGATCAGCCTCCAGCCCGATGCGGGCTGACGCGTCGCGACGAGAGGCTCGGTGGCATGACACAGACCTCTGTTCCCACGATGACGGCCGCTGCCCGAGCGGTGGGCCTGACCAAGACCTACGGCAAGGGTGCGACCGAGGTGCACGCCCTGCGCGGGGTCGACCTGGAGATCCGCAGCGGCGCATTCACCGCGATCATGGGCCCGAGCGGCTCGGGCAAGTCGACGCTGATGCACTGCCTGGCCGGCCTCGACCGTCCCACCGGCGGTGAGGTGACGGTCGCGGGCCAGCCCCTGCAGAACCTCAACGACGACCAGCTGACCATCTTCCGGCGGGAGAACATCGGCTTCGTCTTCCAGGCGTTCAACCTGCTGCCGATGCTCACCGCCGGGCAGAACATCCAGCTGCCCCTGGAGCTGGCCGGCAAGCGGGTGACCGACGAGACCCGCGCGCGGGCGCAGATGATCGCCGACACCCTCGGCATCGGGCAGCGCCTGGGCCACAAGCCCTCCGAGCTCTCCGGCGGCCAGCAGCAGCGCGTGGCCATCGCCCGTGCGCTGGTCACCCAGCCCGCGATCCTCTTCGCCGACGAGCCCACCGGAAACCTCGACTCGGAGACCTCGGCCGAGGTGCTCGACCACCTGCGCCGCAGCGTGCGCGAGCTGGGTCAGACCGTGGTCATGGTGACCCACGAGGCCTCCGCCGCGGCGTACGCCGACGAGATCGTCACTGTGAAGGACGGCCACATCGAAGGGGTGACGCGCTGATGCGGACGGTGCTGTTCGCATCCCTGCGGACATACGCACGCCGGTACGCCGCGGCAGTCGTGGCGGTCGTCGCCGCGGTCGCGCTGATCGTGGTGACCAACGCCCTCACCTCGGCGACGAAGTCGGGCCTGTTCGCGGGCATCGACGCGCCGTTCCGCAACGCGGTCGGGGCGGTCGACCTCCCGTCCGAGGAGGTCACCCAGAAGTACGTCGAGAAGGGCGGCTGGGCGCTGGCCGCCTCGACGCAGCCGGTCCGCACCGACGAGACCATGCTCGGTCAGGACATCATGGTCGGCGCGGTCTCGACCGAGAAGCGCTGGCAGTGGCAGGACCTCGAGGAGGGCCGGTTCCCGACCCGCGCCGGCGAGGCCGTGGTCGACGCCAACGCCGCCAAGACCAACAAGGTCGCCATCGGCGACACGCTGAAGGTCGGCAGCGGGAAGACCGCGATCGAGACGACCGTCGTCGGTCTGGTGGATGCCCCGTCGATGTGGTCCTCGCCGGTCTACGTCACCTGGCCCGAGATGGAGGGCTGGGAGAACCAGTACGTCCAAGCCGTCATGACCGCGGGGACGGGTGCCGAGGCCGACAAGTGGCTGAGCACCGACGACTACCTCGTCGAGCTGCAGACCCAGCTCAACAAGGAGGTCAACATCGTGGCGTACATGATCCTGATCTTCGCCTTCATCGCGCTGTTCGTCTCCGTGCTGGTCATCACCAACACCTTCTCGATCCTGTTCGCCCAGCGGATGCGCGACTTCGCGCTGCTGCGGGCGATGGGCGCGACGAAGCGTCAGGTCCTGCGATCGGTACGCCGCGAGGCGCTCGCCCTCGGGCTCCTCGCCTCGTTGCTCGGCCTGGTGGTCGGTGTCCTGCTCGGCTGGGGGATCGTCGCGCTGGTGCGCCAGCTCGCCGAGACCGCGCCGCTGGGTGACGTCTCCTTCGAATGGCCGTGGCTCATGGGCGCCTTCGTCCTCGGCGTACTCACCACGCTGGTCGCCTCGTGGCTGCCGACGCGCCGGCTGATGCGGCTGAGCCCGCTGGCCGCGCTGCGGCCGCAGGAGGGCTTCGACGTACGCGGCGCCGGGCTGTTCCGGCTCGGCCTCGGTCTGGTCGTGGCGCTCGCCGGCATCGTGACGATCTTCGTGGCGGTGGGCTGGGACGACTCGCAGACCGGGATGCTGATCGTGCTGTTCGGCTGTGGGGTCACCTTCATCGGCGTGATGCTCCTCGGGCCCGCGCTCGTGCCGGGCCTGGTGAGGCTGGCCGGGTCGGCGCTGGCGCTGGTCGCCGGCTCCCCGGCGAAGCTCGCCGCGGCCAATGCCGGACGCAACCCGAAGCGCACCGCCGCCACCGCGGCGTCGCTGCTGGTCGGCGTCACCCTCACCACCGGCGTGCTGACCGGGATGGCGACCATCCGCGGCGCCACCCTGGACGAGATGGCCAAGCAGCACCCGATCGACATCGCGCTCCAGTCCGAGTCGAAGCCTCTGGAGGACTCGGTCCTCGGCGATGCGAAGTCGGTCCCGGGGGTCGCGGACGCGGTCGCCGTACCGGGAGCCATGGCGTCGGTGAAGGCCGACGGCAAGCCGGTGTCGCTGCCGGTCGTGGCGCCCCCGGCGGGTGACGTCCCGCTCCGGGACCTCACCGTGAAGCCCGGCACCATGGTGATCTCGCCGGTGGCCGCCTCGGCCTTCGTGAAGGACGAGTTCGAGGCTTCGGGGGAGAAGGTCACGCTGGCCGTCGGCGACCGGACCGCGACGGTGACCCTGGACGTACGCGAGGTCGACGGTGCCCCGCAGATCTCCGCGGCCACGCTGCGAACCCTGGTCGATGACCCGCAGACGTACGCCGTCTGGGTCCGTGCCGACGCCGACGCCGATCCGGAGGACCTGGCCGGTGCACTGGGGGCGATCGCTCCGGACGCCGAGCTCACCAACGGCAAGAGCCAGCGCGCCTGGGTCGAGCTTCAGCTGGACGTGTTCACCTGGGCGGTGATCGGGCTGCTGGCGGTCTCGGTGCTGATCGCGCTGGCCGGTATCGCCAACACCCTGGGCCTCTCGGTGCTCGAGCGTGGACGTGAGCACGCGCTGCTGCGGGCGCTGGGCCTGACCCGGCGCCAGCTGCGGCGGACGCTGGCCGCCGAGGCGGTGCTGCTCTCGGCCGTTGCGGCTCTCGTCGGCACCGCGCTGGGCGTCTTCTTCGCCTGGGGCGGCAGCGAGATCCTGGTCGGCGACACGCTCCCCGACGCCACCTTCGAGCTGCCGGTGTTGCAGCTGGCGGCGGTCGTCGTGGCCGCAGGCCTGGCCGGCCTGGTCTCCTGCGTGGCGCCGTCCAAGCGGGCCACCAAGGTCAACCCGGCGGAGGGACTCGCGCTGGACTGACCCTGGCTGGGCCGACTTCGGGACAACGCTCGATCAGACCTCCGCGTGCTCCTTCTTCTCCTCCTCCTCCGGAGAGGTGGAGCGCGCGGAGGCGATCAGGCTGGTGGTGACGGTGACGGCGAGGATGCCGACGATGATCACCAGGGAGAGCCAGGTCGGGACGACCGGGACGCTGTCCCAGAGGCCGTGGGCCCAGTGCAGGCCGAGCTTGACGCCGATGAAGGCTAGGATCGCGGCCAGACCGTAAGAGAGGTGGACCAGCTTGGACAGGGCACCCTCGAGCACGAAGTAGAGGGCCCGCAGGCCGAGCAGGGCGAACGCGTTGGTGGCGAAGACCAGGTAGGGGTCGCCGGTGATGCCGTAGACCGCCGGCACCGAGTCGACCGCGAAGACGATGTCGGTGGCGAAGATCGCGAGCACCACGATGGCCATCGGCTTCAGGCCGATCTTGCGGCCGATACGTACGGCCAGCATCTCCTCGGGGTCGACCTTCTGGTCGTGGCCCCGGAGCGCCTCGGTGAAGATCTTCGCGGCGGTGATCAGCAGGATCGCGCCGAAGATCAGGAAGACGATGTCCCACTGGGAGAGCGCGGCGGCGCCCAGCGCGATGAAGATGCCGCGCAGCACGAGCGCCCCGACGATGCCGAAGAGCAGCACCTTCTGCTGCAGGTGCCGTGGCACCGCGAAGGCGGCGAGCAGCAGCATGAACACGAACAGGTTGTCGACGCTGAGCGACTTCTCGACGATGTAGCCGGTGTAGTACTCGAAGCCGGTCTGGCTGCCATGGGCGTTCCAGACCCAGACGCCGAAGGCGAGCGGGAGCGCGATGTAGAAGGCCGACCAGCCGACGGCCTCCTTCATGGAGACGTCGTGGGGCTTGCGGGTCAGCACGAAGTCGAGGGCGATCAGCACCACGACGGCGGCGATGGTCACGGCCCACAGAGTGGGCGTGGCGATGGTATCGAGCATGCGGGTTCCTCAGGCGTGTCGATGAACGTCTGAGGTCTCCCTCACCCCGAGATCGGGGTGTCACTCCGGGACGGTGTCGGCACCGACGTACTGACCGGAATGAGCTTGGTGAGGTACTCCCCTCGAGGGAGAGCGTATCGGTAACGTTGAAGGGGTTGGCAATTGGCCGCCGGAGGAGTCGGTCAGGCGAGAGGATGTCAGGATGACGACGGAGTCACAGCTTTCCCTGGTCGATGATCTCGCCGCCGGCGTCTCCGAGGTGGTGACCGACGAGATCTCGCTGCTGGCGGCCTCGACCGACCGGTCCGGATCGGTCGCCGCCGGCCTGCCGCTGGCGGTGGTGAGGGCTCACAGCATCGCGGACGTCCAGGCGGCGATGCGGGTCGCCTCCGCGCACCGGGTGCCGGTGGTCCCGCGGGGCGCGGGCACCGGGCTGGCCGGGGGAGCGGTGGCCGGCACCGGCCACCTCGTCGTCGACCTGTCCGCGATGGACCGGATCCTCGAGCTCGACCCGGTCGACGAGATCGCGGTCGTCGAGCCCGGCGTGCTCAACGCCCGGCTGGACGCGGCGGCGGCCGAGGTGGGGCTGAGGTACGCACCCGACCCGGCCTCCGCGGCGATCTGCTCGATCGGCGGCAACGTCGCCACCAACGCCGGCGGGCTGCGGTGCGTGAAGTACGGCGTCACCCGGGAGGCGGTCCTCGGCCTCGACATCGTGCTCGCCGACGGCACCCTGATCCACACCGGCCGCCGCACCATGAAGGGCGTCGCGGGCCTCGACCTCACCGCGCTCTTCGTCGGCTCCGAAGGCACCCTGGGCATCGTGGTCGGCGCGACCCTGCGGCTCAAGCCACGGCCGGTGCTCACACTGACCGCGTCGGCGGCGTACGCCTCGGTGGCGGCGGCCGCTCGCGCCTGCGCCGAGATCGCCGCCGCGCGGCGGCTGCCGTCGATGCTGGAGTTCCTCGACCGCAGCTGCCTCGAGGCGGTCGACCGGTTCGCCGGGACGTCCTATGCCGAGCGCGGGGACGCGCTGGTGATCGCCCAGGCCGACGGGCCCGCGGCGGCGACGGAGATCGAGGCCATCGCGGCGATCCTCGGCAAGGAGGCGACCTGGATCGAGCAGGGCGTCGACGAGGAGTCCTCCGACCGGCTGGTCGAGACGCGTCGCCAGGTCCTGCCCGCGATCGAGGCGGAGGGCTCCTGGTTCATCGAGGACATCTGCGTGCCCCGGTCCCGGCTCGCCGAGGCGGTCGACCGGATCTCCGAGATCGCCGAGCGGCACGGCGTACGCACCTACACGCTCGCCCACGCCGGCGACGGCAACCTCCACCCGGTCATCGGCTGGGACCCGTCGCCCGACGATGTCCCCGGGGTGATGCCGCCGGCCGAGACCGCCGCGGGCGACGAGATCTTCGCCCTCGCCATCGAGCTCGGTGGCACCACGACCGGCGAGCACGGCGTCGGCCGGCTCAAGCAGAAATGGCTCGAGCCCGAGATCGGCGCCGACTCCATCGACCTGCAGCACCGGATCAAGGCCGCCCTGGACCCGCTCGGGATTCTCAATCCTGGTGTCGGGTTCTGACCAGCGCCATGGCACCCTTGGCCCGTGCGTGTCGGAATTGCTGCTGTCGTCCTGACCCTCGGCCTCGCGATCACCTTGATCGCCTGCGGCGGCGAACCGGAGGCGGCCGACCCCACCTCGACCCCGAGCGCGGCGACCGTCGTGACCGCCATCAAGGGCGCCGACGGCACCTCCGCGACCGCGGGCGGCTACACGATCGGTGACGTCAGCCTGCCCGCCGAGGCGGGCACGCCGGGGAAGGTGAGCTTCACGATCACCAAGGAGGGCGACCCGGTCACCGACTACATCGAGGAGCAGACCAAGGACCTCCACCTCTACGTCGTCCGTGACGACCTGGAGGTCTTCCGGCACCTGCACCCGACCCAAGGTGAGCCCGGGGAGTGGTCCGGCGACCTGACGCTGCCCGCGGGCGGCACCTACCGGGTGGTCGTCGAGTTCGCGGCCCGGACCCCCGACGGCAAGGGGGAGCAGGCGATGCTCGGCACGACGGCGAAGGTCGCGGGAGCCTCCGAGGTGGACGTACCCGGCTCCGACGACGGCACCGTGATCGCTGCCCTGGAGGAGACCCCGAAGCCCGGGATCGACCAGGAGATCGGTGTCCTGATCTCCGACCCGGCCGGCAAGCCGGTCAACCTCGGCACCTACCTCGGGGTCTACGCGCACGTGACCGCGTTCAGCCGCGAGACGGGCGAGGTGATCCACCTGCACCCGCTCGGCGGCCCCGAGAACGGCGAGGACGGCACCCGCCTCGGCATCCACGTGAAGCCGCCGAAGGCGGGTGACTACGTCTTCTTCGTGCAGGTACGTGTCGACGGGATGATCCACACGCTCCGGCTCCCGGTCACCGTCTGAGAGTCATTGCCTGACGGAGAACTTCACCAGCGCCAGCGGGCTCTCGAACTCCCCCAGACGCAGTCCGACGGTCGCCTCCCAGACACCGCCCTTGGGCAGTACGACATCTGCCTCCCAGGTGCCGGCAGCGACCGTCTTCAGGGCCAGGCTGCCCAGGTCGACATCGCCTGACCTCAGCTTGGCGGTCGGGACCGCCGCCGCCTCGACGGGCTCGCCGGCCGCGTCCTGGATCTGCAGCCGGAGCACGTTCGGGCCCGGCCCGGACGGGGTCAGCGTCGCGTAGACCCGGTGGTCGTCGCCCAGCTCCGCGGCCTGGGTGTTGGTCTGTGCGACCGTGGCCGATCCGGTCCCGGGCGAGCCGCCCCCGGCCTGCGGCGGCTGGTCGACCAGGAAGCCGGTGACGCCGAGGACGACGACGAGCACGCCGGCCTCCATCAGCACGGCCCTGCGCAGCATGGAGCCGGCCTCGACGGTGTCGTCGTGGCCGGCCGCCTGACGGACGCGCGGGAGGACCAGCAGCCGGTTGCCGGCCGCCATCACCGCCACGGCGACGACCAGGGCGATCTTCGTCATCAGCAGGGTGCCGTACGTGCTGTTGAGCAGGTTGTCCCACGAGCCGAGGATCCGCCAGCCCATCAGCACGCCCGAGACCGCGAGGGCGGCCAGGGACACGGCGGCGAGGGTGGAGAAGCGGGTGACGATCTCGGCCGCGACCGTACCGCGCCGGGTGATCAGCGGCAGGGTCAGCGCGAGACCGACGAGGCCGCCGAGCCAGAGCGCCCCGGCGACGAGGTGGATGACGTCGGTGGCGGTGACCAGCCAGGCGGGTACGACCGCCCGGGAGTGGCCCACCAGCGCCGGGGAGCAGATCGCGACCAGCCCCGCGACCGCGGCGAGGCGGGGGCGTTCGCGCAGCGCGAGCGCGGCCGCGATGCCCACGATCCCCACCAGCGCGCTGAGCCACTCCTTGCCGACCGAGGCCGGCGACCAGGCATCGAAGGTGAGGATCGCCCCGGGTCCGCTCTCGCTCTGCAGCGCACCGCTGGCCGGGGCCAGCGCGACCAGCGCGACCACGGCGACCATGCCGGCCAGGATCTGCACCCGCTGGACCCGGGCGATGGCACGGTCGGGTACGCGGTGCTCACCGACGATCACCCCGCGGAACCAGACCAGGCCCACGACCAGCAACAACGCGGCGTACTGGAGGAACTGGAGCACCCCGTGGATCATCGCCGTCGCTCTGGACGGCTCTGTGGACGGAGGCGGGGCGACGCTGAGGCTCGGGGCGCCGACGGCGAAGGTCAGCGAGCCCGAGATCGGGTGACCGTCGGCCGACACCGCTCGCCAGGCGACGACGTAGGTGCCGTCGCCGAGGCTGCTCGCCTCCGCGAGCGCGACCTGCATCTCGGTGCCGCTCGCGGTCGCCTCGGAGGTGACCTCCTCGCCCTTGGCGTCGTAGACGGTCACGCCCGCCGGAGGCAGCGTCACAGCCTCGTCGAAGGTGAAGGTGATCGTCTCCGGCGCCTGGTCCAGGACCGCCCCCTCCTCGGGGTCGGTGCCGATCAGCGTCGCGTGCGCCTGGGCGGGGGAAGTGCTGAGCAGGACGGCGTACGCAGCGGCGGCGAGCACCACCAGCAGCCGCCCCAGGGCGCGCCGGCCCGGGCCTCGGTGGTCGAGGCCGGGCCGGCGCGTCAGGGGAGCACTCACGCCTTACGACGCCCCAGCGCGAGGGCGGTCGTGCCCGCGATCAGACCGAGGATGCCGGCGCCGGCACCAATGGCACCCCACACGTTGTTGCTGTCGCCCTCCTCGATCTCCGCAGCGGCCGGCTCGGCCTTCTCGGCCGACTCCTCGGCGTCGTGGCCGTGGCCGTCCTCGGACTCGGCGGCGGTGACCTCGAAGGAGGGCGCGGGGTTCTCCGGCTCCTCGGTGGCGCCCTCGGGAGCCTCCTCGACCCAGGCGGTCTCGCCCTTCACGCAGGTCTGGATGACCGGGAAGGCGAGCGTGCCCTCCTCCTCGGGCAGCTGCAGGGAGACCTCGAAGGCGTCGCGCTGACCGTCGGGCAGCGGCGTCTTGGCGGTGTAGACGACGGTGGCGTCGCGCTCGGTGAGCTTGTTGCCGTGGGCGTCCTCGATCGGCTCGGCGAGCTTCTCGGAGACGACCTTGACGTCGTAGAACGGCTGCCGCGTGGGCGTCACGTCGTTGATCCCCTCGGGGACCTGGATCGTGATCTGCTTGGTCGGCGAGCCTTCGCAGCCGTGGCCGTTGCTGAAGGTCAGCACGGTGTAGGCGCCGGCCGCCGTCTCGGTGGGGGTCACCGTGACGTGCGCGGAGGCCGGAGCGGCGACGAGGAAGATGACGGCCGCGGCAGCGGCAGCGGGCGCGCCGAGGCGCGCGAGGGTACGTCGAGACATGGTTGTTGCTTTCTGTGGAGTGTCTGCTGGTGGGCGATGCCCAGTTGTCGGGGTCGGGTCCTCAGAGGAGGACCGGCGGACCCCGGCCGGCAGCGACGTACGTCCACAGCCCGGTGCGCGGCACGACCGGCTGTGCCTGGACCGGCAGGCGGAACGGGATCGGGTTCGGGGGCGTGGTGAGCGCCCGGGAGATGACCTGCCAGGCCCGGCGGTGCAGCAGCCACACGACCACGGTGAGCACCGCCGCCGCGGTGTGCGCGACCAGCATCGAGGTGTCGCCCGAGCCGCTGTCGTGCAGGTGGGGAGCCGGAGTCGCGTACGCCTCGAAGGCCTCGTGCATCCCCAGCTGGGCCGCGCCCGCCAGCACCGCCCCCAGGACGATCCCGACTCGGCGTTGCAGCACCACGATCCCGGCGCCGAAGGCGGCGAACCCGGTCGCCACCAGCCACAACGCGTCCGGCAGCTCCCCGCCGCCGGCCAGGTGGGCCAGGCTGGACCCGGTGGTGATCTCCACCGCCGCGAGCAGCGCCAGCCACACGCTCCCGCGCGTCGGCCGCACCACCCTCAGATCCACGCCGGACATTGTCGCAGACCCGCCGAGCCGTCACCTACGTCGGCCGAGACGTCACGTACGTCGGCCGAGTCGGCACGTACGTCGGCCGAGTCGGCACGTGCCTGCCAACTCGCCCGACGCAAGTGACGCCTCGGCCGACGCCGCTGACGTCTCGGCGATCAGCGGAGGATCGGCGGCTCGGTCTTCTGCTCGACCTCACCGAGCGTGACGCCCGGGGCGAGCTCGACGAGGCGCAGACCCTCGGGAGTGATGTCGAGGACGCAGAGGTCGGTGATGATGCGCTGCACGACGCCCAGCCCGGTGTAGGGCAGCGAGCACTCGTCGACGATCTTGTAGGAGCCGTCGCGGGCGACGTGCTCCATCAGCACGACGACCTTCTTGGCGCCGTGGACGAGGTCCATCGCGCCGCCCATGCCCTTGACCATCTTGCCGGGGATCATCCAGTTCGCCAGGTCGCCGGCCGCGGAGACCTGCATCGCGCCGAGGATGGCGGCGTCGATCTTGCCGGAGCGGATCATCCCGAAGCTGGTGGCGGAGTCGAAGAAGCTCGCCCCCTTGCGTACGGTGACCGTCTCCTTGCCGGCGTTGATCAGGTCCGGGTCGACGGCGTCCTCGGTGGGGTAGGCGCCGGTGCCGAGGATGCCGTTCTCGCTCTGCAGCACCAGCTCGACGTCGTCGGGGACGTAGTTGGGCACCAGCGTCGGCAGCCCGATGCCGAGGTTGACGTAGTCGCCGTCGGAGAGCTCCGCGGCGGCGCGGGCGGCCATCTCTTCACGTGTCCATGCCATGTCAGCGGACCGTCCTCTTCTCGATGCGCTTGTCGGCGGCCTGTTCGGGGGTCAGGGGGACCACGCGGTGGACGTAGACCCCGGGGAGGTGGACGTCGTTCGGCGGGATCTCGCCGGGCTCGACGAGCTCCTCGACCTCCGCGATCGTGATCTGTCCGGCCATCGCGGCCAGCGGGTTGAAGTTGCGGGCGGAGTCCTTGAAGACGAGGTTGCCGTGACGGTCGCCCTTCCACGCGCGGACGATGCCGAAGTCGGCGACGATGGCCTCCTCCAGGACGAACTCCTTCTCACCATCAGGCGTCTCGAAGGTCATCACCGGCTTCTCGGGAGAGGTCTTGATGACGTTGCCGGCGTCGTCGTACTTCCACGGCAGCCCGCCCTGCGCGACCTGGGTGCCGACGCCGGTGCGGGTGTAGAACGCGGCGATGCCGGAGCCGCCGGCGCGCATCCGCTCGGCCAGCGTGCCCTGCGGGGTCAGCTCGACCTCGAGGTCGCCGGAGAGGTACTGCCGCGCGAACTCCTTGTTCTCACCGACGTACGAGGCGACGACCCGCCGCAGGCGCCCGGCGCCGAGCAGCAGGCCCAGGCCCCAGTCGTCGACGCCGGCGTTGTTGGAGACCACCTCGAGGTCGGTGACGCCGGCCTCGAGCAGAGCATTGATGAGCACCGACGGGATGCCGCACAGCCCGAAACCGCCGACCGTGAGGGTCGCTCCGTTCGGGATGTCAGCAACCGCCTCGGCAGCTGAGGAGATGACCTTGTCCATGATGATCAGTCAAGGATGGGTCGGCCGTCCGGTCAATAGATGAGCGCGAGTTCACGCTCGATCTCTCGTTGAACGACCCCGCTGCCGCAGATGCGTCCACTGAGTGGACGTCGCCTATCGTACGTCCCATGGAACCCGGTCCCAGCGTCATCCGTCGCAGTGCGCACCTGCTGCGCCTGCTCGCCGCGCGCGAGCCGGAGGGCGCGACGACCACCCATCTGGCGACGACCGCCATCATCCCGCGCCCGACCGCCCACCGGCTGCTCAGCGCGCTCCAGGAGGAGGGGCTGGTCGAGCGCGACAACGACACCGGCACCTGGCACCTGGGCCCGGAGTGCTTCCTGCTCGGCGCCGCCGCGACCACCCGCCACGACATCACCCCGGCGGCCCGGGCGGCTGTGCTGCGCATCGCCCGGGAGACGGGGGAGAGCGCCTTCTTCTCGATCCGGCGCGGTGACGAGACGGTCTGCGTCCTGCGTGAGGACGGCAGCTTCCCGATCCGCTCGCACGTGCTCCACGAAGGCATCCGGTTCCCGCTCGGCGTCGCCTCGGCCGGCCTGGCGATCCTCGCTTTCCTCCCGGAGTTGCGGCGCGAGGCCTACCTGGCCCGCACCGACCTCGTCGGCGCCTACGGCGAGCAGCACTCCGCCGACGCCCTGCGCGAACGCGTCGCCGCGACCCGCGAGCTCGGCTACGCGGTCAACCCGGGCCTGATCGTGGTCGGCAGCTGGGGCCTCGGCGCCGCCGTCTTCGACGCTCACGGACAGCCGTACGGAGCGCTCAGCATCACCGGCATCGAGGCCCGCCTCGCGCCGCCGCGGCAGGCCGAGCTCGGTCGCCTCCTCCTGGAGGTCGCCCACGCCCT
Organism: Nocardioides sp. NPDC000445; assembly: GCF_040300245.1. Taxonomy (NCBI): domain Bacteria; kingdom Bacillati; phylum Actinomycetota; class Actinomycetes; order Propionibacteriales; family Nocardioidaceae; genus Nocardioides; species Nocardioides sp. NPDC000445. Next base: position 22,627 of record NZ_JBEPDH010000026.1, read on the forward strand.
GACCACGAAGGCTAGGTCGGGACCTGAGTCAGGGCTTCCTGCATGAGGGCAAGGCGGTGCACCTGCTCACGGGTCGCGGGATACAGGTCGGTGAAGGCGCCGTAGAGCTCGTCGTAGACCGCGCGGTTCTCGGGGATGGGAACGACCTCTCCGACGATCCGGGTCCAGTCGGTGTCCGGAGGCACCAGGCCGGAGCCGATGGCGGCCAGGAGGGCATCGCCGTAGGAGGCTCCGATGGTCTGCTCGGGCACGAGCTGCCTGATCCCGGCGACGTCGCTGACGATCTGGGTCCATGGTCCGCTCCGGGTGCCGCCACCGACCGCGACCACGCGGGACGCCGGCCCGCCGGCATCCTCCAGGAGCTCGAGGATCTGGCGTACGCCGTAGGCGATGCCTTCGTAGACGGCCCGGTACAGGTGCCCGCGGCCATGGCGCAGGGACAGCCCGGCGATGACGCCGCGTGCGTGCGGATCGAAGATCGGGGTGCGCTCCCCGGCGAAGTAGGGCAGCACGATCAGCCCCTCCGCGCCGGCCGGAACGACGTCGGCCTCCTTGGCGAGCGTGGTGATGTCACGGTTCCCGGTGAGCTCCTGGACCCACGACAGCAGGCTCCCGGAGGTGGCCATCCCACCCGCGAGCGTCTTCACCTCCGGCTGCACGCTCATCGCGGTCCACAGCGGAGGACAGGCAGCGAGATCGGTGCCGATCTGGATGAAGAACATCGTGGAGCCGTACATCAGCATCAGGTCGCCCGGCTGCCGCACACCGCAGCTGAAGGCCTCGGCCCAGGCATCCACCGTTCCGGCCATGACCGGGGTGCCGGTGGGCAGGCCCGTCGCCGCGGAGGCCTCGGCGTGCAGCGCCCCGACCACGTCACCGGACCAGGCGAGCCGGGGCATCGGGAGGTCGCCGAGGATCTCCTCGGCCCAGTCGGACGCCCAGTCCTCGGCCGCGATGTCGTAGAGCGGTGCGCACTGGCTGGCGGTGTGGTGGTCCATGATGTATTCGCCGGTGAGGCGGGCCACGACGTAGGAGCTCGAGCCGAACCAGCGGCGGGTCCGCGCCCAGACCTCGGGCTCGTGATGGCGGAGCCAGAGCAGCTTGGGGCCGACCGCCTGGGAGCTGAGCGCGCTGCCGGCCCGGTCGAGGATGGCGTCCGCGCCGAACCGGTCGGTGAGCTCCTCGATCTCGGCCGAGGCCCGGCTGTCGATGCCGTAGAGGATGCCCGGCCGGAGCGGGGTCAGGTCGTCGTCGGTGACCAGTACGCAGGGGCCGATGCCACTGACACAGAGCCCGGCGATGGTGTGCCCCCGAGCGTGCAGCGCGAGCTCGCGGCAGATCGAGGCCACCTCGCCCCACCAGATGGTCTCGGCGTCCATCTCCGCGTGTCCGGCCCGGGGCAGCGACATCTGGTGATGCCGCATCGTCTTGGCGATCACGACGCCGTCGGCGGTGGCCAGCACGCCCTTGCTGCTTCCGGTGCCGACATCGACCCCCACGACCAAGGCAGCCATATACCCTCCCAGTCGCGCCGGACCGCCGTGTCCGACAACCTCGACGGCGTGATCGGTCGATCCTAGTAGCAGTCGGGGACTCAGCAGCTCGAGGGTTGTTCCTGCTCCGTGGCACCTTGCTCGACGGCACCTTGCTCGTACTGGCCGATGGCCGCGACCTTGGCCGCCGAGGCCGACTCGGGGTCGAACTCGTAGCCCAGCCACTCCTTGGCGAGGCGTCGGGCGAGCTCGATCCCGACGACGCGCTGTCCCATGCACAGGACCTGCGCGTTGTTGCTGAGCACCGCTCGTTCGACGGAGAAGCTGTCGTGCGCCGTCACCGCGCGTACGCCTGGCACCTTGTTCGCGCTGATGGCGACGCCGAGCCCGGTGCCGCAGACGAGCAGCGCCCGGTCGACGCTGCCGTTGGCGACCAGGTGTGCGGCCGAGGCGGCGACGTGGGGGTAGGCGGTGTGCTCGTCGGTCGTGACCCCGACGTCGACCACGACGGCGACCCGGGGATCGGCCTCCAGGTCGGCCTTCAGGATGTCGCGGTAGGAGACGCCGGCGTCGTCGCAGCCGACGGCGATCCGCAGTCCTTCGGTGGACGGCTCGGTCATGAGGACTCCTCGAGGTTCTGGCAGGTCTGGTCGAGCTGCTCCCCGATCGCGGTGACGATCAGAGCGAGCGAGACGGCACCGGGATCAGGGGTGCCGATGCTGCGGTCGGCGAGCGGGCGGGCTCTTCCGACCTTCGGCACCATCGGCGCGGTCGCCTCCGCCGCCCTGGTGCAGGCCTCCGCGGCAGCGCGCCAGGCCTTGGCCAGGGGGAGCGCAACCTCGGCACCCTGTTCGAGCGCGTCGGCGAAGGGACAGAGCGCATCGAGCATCGTCTTGTCGCCGAGCTCGGCGTGCCCGAACGTCTGCACCCGGGTCGCCCCCGCACGTACGGCCGCGGCGAGACCGTCGAGGGTGACCGGTTCCTGGTTGCCGAGGCCCTCGCCGACGGTCTCCAGGAGCAGGCCCCACAGGATCCCGCTGGTGCCGCCGGCGCGGTCGCCGAACGCGGCCCCCGCCGCCTCGAGTACGGAGCGGACGCCGCCGCCGGCGGAGACGGCCGCCTCGGCCGCCTCGACGGCGGCCCGCGATCCGCGACTCATGCCGATGCCGTGGTCGCCGTCGCCGGCTACCGCGTCGATCTCGCCGAGCCGTTCCTTGTGCTCCTCGACCGTCGCCGCGAGCGTCGCGACGAGGCTCTGCGCGATGGTCGCGTGCCGGCGGGAGGCATCGCTGGCGATCTCGTGCGTGCCCTCTTCGGTGGCGCCGGCCGACACCGCACGTTCGGTGAACAGCCCACCGGCGACCGCCTGGCCCCGGCGGTAGGCGGGGGTGTCGGCCGGAGCCCGCCACAGCGGTTCGAGCTCGTCGTCGAGCCAGGTCACGGTCAGCGAGCAGCCGGCCATGTCGAGGCTGGTGACCAGCTCGCCGACCTCTGGGTCGATCAGGTCGACCCCCGCGGCCCGCAACCTGGGCTCGACCTCGCTCCAGAGCACGTAGAGCTCCTCGTACTTCGTCGAGCCGAGGCCGTTGAGCAGCACCGCGGCCCGCCCGTCGGCCGAGGCCGGTCGCTCGGCGAGGACCCGGTCGACGAGCTGGTCGGCCAGCCGCGCGGCGGGGATCCAGTCGGTGGTGCTGATGCCGGGCTCCCCATGGATCCCGAGCCCGAAGTCCACCTGGCCGTCCTTCACATGGAAGAGAGCGTCGCGGGCACCCGGCAGCGTGCAGCCGTCGAACGCCACCCCGAAGGAGTACGTCACTGCGTTGGCGTACCGCATGAGCCGTTCGACCTCGTCCAGGTCCCGGCCCTCCTCGGCCGCAGCGCCCGCCATCTTGTAGACCGTGAAGGTCCCGGCGATGCCACGGCGGTCCTCCTCGGCTCCCGCCGGCGCGGAGGCCACGTCGTCGGTCACCCACACGACGCGTACGTCCACACCCTCCGCACGCAGCCGGTCGGCCGCGACGCCGAAGTTGAGCCGGTCACCGGCGTAGTTGCCGAAGGCGAGCACCACCCCCGCGCCGCCGTGGGCGGCGCGGGCGATGCGGTAGACCTGCTCGGCGGACGGTGAGGCGAAGATGTCGCCGAGCACGGCGCCGTCGGCGAAGCCCGGACCGACGACCCCGTTGTAGGAGGGGTAGTGGCCCGATCCGCCGCCGATGACCAGCGAGACCTTGCCGGCCAGGGGCCCGCCCGCGCGGATGAATCCGGAGGCGTCGGGGACCCGTTCGACGTAGCGGGGGTGGGCGGCGGCGAAGCCGGTAAGGACGTCGCTCTTGAAGGTGTCGGGATCGTTGTAGATGTGGGTCATCGGGTCACTCGCTGATGACGAAGTTCTCGACGGAGTCGACGTTGTCCTTGGTGACCAGGACGCAGTCGAGGGCCTGCTTCTCCTCCGAGACGCCCGTCTCGCCGGTCCGGATGACGCTGTCGAGCTGCTCGATCGCGCTGGTGGTGCCTTCGACGATCGGCTGGACGACGGTGGCCACCAGGTCACCGGCCCGCACCGCGTCGACGGCGTCCTGGCTGCCGTCGAAGCCGAGGACCTTCACCTGGTCGAGCTTGCCCTCTGCCTTGAGCGCGTTCACCGCGCCGAGCGCCATCTCGTCGTTGCCCGAGATCACCCCGGTGATGTCGGGGTTCTTCGCGAGCAGGGCCTCCATCTTCTCCTGGCCCTCCTGGCGGTCCCAGTTGGCGATCTCCTCGCCGACCTTCTTCAGGTCCGGGTACTGGCTGAGGACCTGCTCGTAGCCGTCGGAGCGGACCTGGGCGTTGTTGTCGCTGGGGTTGCCGAACAGCTCGACGTACGTCCCCTTGTAGTTCATCGACGCGGCCCAGGCCTCGGCGCCGACGGTGGCGCCCTGGGCGTTGTTGGAGACGATCTGGGACGCGGCGAGTCCGGTCTCGGAGATCTCCGCGTTGATCAGCACGATCGGGATGTCGGCATCGACGACCTTCTGCACCGCGGCGATCGACTCATCGGCTCCGGCCGGGTCGAGCAGGATCCCGTCGACCTCGTCGTTGACGGCGGTCTCGATCAGGGTGTTCTGCTCGTCCGGGTCGTTGCCGTGTGCCGCGGTGTAGGAGTCGTAGCCCAGGTCGGTGGCGGCCTTCTTGGCCGTGTCGACCTCGGCCTTCCAGTAGGGGTTGGAGGGGTCGACGGTGATGATGGCGATGGTGCCGCCGCCCTTGCTGCCCGCGTCGTCGGTGGCCTCCGCGCCGCAGGCGGCCAGGCTCAGGGCGAGCCCGGTGGCGGCGAGGCCGGCGAGAATTCGCTTCATGGTGTCTTTCCTCTCGATGGATCGCGGACGTGCCGCGACCTGGTGGTGGGGACGGTTGGTGCTCATGCGCTCGCGCCCGCGGCGGTACGTACCTCGGCCGCGGCGCGTCGCGCGGCCCCGCGGTTCTGGGCGATCTGCTGGATCCGGTCGACCGCGACCGCGAGGATGATCACGGCACCGGTGATGACCTGCTGCCAGAACGGCGAGACGCCGACGATGACCAGCCCGTTGGCGAGGAACCCGATCACGAAGGCGCCGATGATGGTGCCCCGGACCGTGCCGCGACCACCCGAGAGAGCGGCGCCGCCGATGACGACCGCGGCGATCGCGTTGAGCTCGTAGAACTGTCCGAGGTCGGCGGTCGCGGAGCTGATGTTGGCGATCTGGAGCAGCCCGACGATGCCGGCGCAGGTGCCCGCGATCACGTAGATCCGGGTCTTGACCCGGGTGACGGGCACGCCCGAGAGCTCAGCCGCCCGCTCGTTGCTGCCACTGGCGTAGAGCCAACGGCCGAACGGCGAGCGGACCAGCAGGATCGAGGCCAGCACGGCGAGCGCGATCATCACCCATGCGGAGATCGGCAGCCCGAGGGGGCGGCTGGCGAAGACCTCGAAGAAACCGGTGTTGCCCAGACCCTCCTGGCCGCGGAGCTCGTTGGTGATGTTCTGCCCGTTGAGCAGCACCTCGGTCAGGCCGCGCCCCACGTAGAGCATCCCCAGGGTGACGATGAACGGGGCGAGGCGTAGTCGCGAGATCAGCAGCCCGTTGGCATAGCCGACCAGGGCGCCCACGCCGACCGAGACGACCACGATCACCCAGACCTGCGGGAACATGATCGCCTGGGTCAGCGGGAGGTCGAGGCCGCGGAAGAGGTTGCCGGCCACGGCGCCGGTCAGGCCCACGGTGGAGCCGACCGAGAGGTCGATCCCGCCGTTGAGGATGACCATCAGCATCCCGAGCGCCAAGATCGCGTTGAAGGCGACCTGCTTGGTGATGGTGACCAGGTTTCCGGGGTCGAGGTAGTTGTCGCTGAGCAGCGCGAACACCGCGATGATGAGGACCAGGGCGAGCAGCGCCCGGCCTTCCACCAGAGCGTTGCTGAGCGTGATCGAGCGGAGCCGCGAGGTGAGGCCCCCGGTCGGGCTCTGCGGGCGTGATGTCGCCTCGGCCGATGCGTTGGTCGTGGTCATTGCGTGCCTCCGATGGATTCGTCGGTGGTCGTGGTGCTGGTTGTCGGGCTGGCTGACTCGCCGGACGCGGCCATGACCTCGGCCCGGGTGCTCGTACGTGGGTCGAACTCGCGCACGATGCGGCCCTTGTTCATCACGACGATGCGGTGGGAGGCGGTCATCGCCTCACCGATCTCCGAGGTGACGTACAGGACGCCGAGGCCCTTCTGCGCCTCCTGGAAGAGCAGGGCGAAGATCTCGCCCTTGGCCCCGACATCGATGCCGCGGGTGGGCTCGTCGAGGAGCAGGACGCTCGGATCGGTCATCAACAGCTTCCCGATCACGACCTTCTGCTGGTTGCCGCCCGACAACGAGGTGATCGGGGTGTCCGGGCCGGCGGCCTTCACGGTGACCTCGTCCATGCCACGCCTGATCCGGTCGGACTCCGCGCCCCGGGAGATCAGACCTCGGCGGACCACCGAGCGCAGCCCGGCGAGCGACAGGTTGCTGCCGACGCTGAGCAGCTGGACGACACCGTCGCGCTGCCGGTCCTCGGGAACGAGCCCGAGGCCGCGGGAGATGCGCTCGCTGACACTCAGGTCGGCGATGTTCTCGCCGTTCAGCAGCACCTCGCCGGCGGTCATGGGGTCGCGGCCGGCGAGGGTCTCCATCAGCTCCGTACGCCCGGCACCCATCAAGCCGTAGAGGCAGACGATCTCGCCGGTGCGTACGTCGATGGAGACGTCGTCGACCACCACCCGCCCGGTGCCGAGGTCGGCGACGGTGAGGTTCCGGACGGAGAGCGCGACCGCGCCGAACTCCCGGGGCTCTTCGCGGAAGTCGTACTCCGCCTGCCGGCCGGTCATCCGGTGCACCACCCAGGGCAGGTCGATCTGGCTCGCCGGCTCGTGCGCCACCAGCTCGCCGTCGCGGAGCACCACCGCGTGGTCGGCGATGCTGATCGCCTCCTCGAGGTGGTGGGAGATGTAGACGATCGCGACCCCGTTGGCGGTGAGCTCCCGGATGACCCGGAACAGCACCTCGACCTCGCTCGCACTGAGGGCGGAGGTGGGCTCGTCCATGATCAGGATCCGGGTCTCGGCGGCCAGCGCCCGCGCGATCTCGACGATCTGCTGCTGGCCCATCCGGAGGTCCGCGACCGGGGTCTGAGGCGCGATCTCCTCCTCGAGCTGGCGCATCAGCCGTGCGGTGATGTCGGCCTCGCGGGAGTAGTCGATCCCGCCCATCCGGGTGTGCAGCTCGCGGCCGAGGAAGATGTTGTCCCGCACGTTGAGGTTCGGGCAGAGGTTCGTCTCCTGGTGGATGATCGAGATCCCTCGCTCCACCGCGTCGACGGTGTTCTCCAGGGTGACCGGTTCGTCGTGCAGGACCAGCTGACCGCCGGTGGGCTGCTCGACGCCGGAGAGGATCTTCATGAGTGTTGACTTCCCGGCGCCGTTCTCCCCGAAGAGCACGGTGACCTGGCCGGCGCGGACCTCGAAGTCGACGCCCTTGAGCGCCTTGGTCACGCCGTACGTCTTGGAGATCCCGACCGCGCGGAGCACCACCTGACCCGTCTCGGTGGAGCCGGCGGTGGTCGTCATGGTTGGTGCGCTCATGGTGCGACCTCCAGCGTCAGCGGCTGGATCTGCACCGGCTTGGCCGCAGGCTGAGGCATGCCGGTGTCGGTGACGCTCACGATCCCGGTGAAGTCGAGCTTCGAGCCGGGCGCGATCTTCCCGCCCGTGCCCTGCTCGATCTGCTCGCGGACGAGAGCTTTCAGCTCGTCGCCCACCTGCTGATAGGTGGTCTGGTTGGAGGCGTCCCCGAACTTGAAGCCGAGGGCGTCGCGCAGGACCGCGCCGTTGGCGGCCGGTCCGGAGGCGAGGCTGAGCGGGGTCGTCGCGGGGACGCCCTCGACGGTGATCTCGACAGCCTGCTCCTGGGCCGCGACGACGGTCGCGGTGCCGCGTACGGGGAACAGGTAGGTGGTCTCGTTGGGCCTGGACGCGTCGAGGTCGTCGGCCGTCTTGGCGACATCCTCCTGGAGCCCGGTGAGGAGCTCAGGAAGCGGCGTCGCCGAGTCGGGGATGGTCTCGTTCGCCTCGGCGAAGAGGTCCTCTGCGGTCTTGGCCGGGTCGAAGGTCTCCGGGCCGATCGAGGCGAGCTCGTCGGGGGTGACGAAGCGGGTGCTGAGCGTCATCGCGACGAGGAGCGCGGCGAGGGCCACCGCTCCGCCGATGCGGAAGGGGGTGAGGCGGCGGTGTCGTGTCATCTTGGGTCCTTTCGAACGATCGCGGACACGAGGTCGGGGGTTGTTCGTCGACGGGGCCGTCGTCGACGGAGCGCGTCGGTGCACCGGTGAGCGAGGTCGAGAAGGCCCGGCGCGGTCCACGCGGCGCGCCCGACGAAGAGCCCGTCCACGTCCAGGCCCGTCACCAGGTCGGCGGCGTTGCCCGCATGGACGCTGCCTCCGTAGAGGACGGAGGTCGGCGTGCCCATCAGGTCCTCGTCCAGGGCCCGACGTACGACGGCGAGGCCTTCGGAGACCTCCGTCGGCGTGGCCGGACGGCCCTCGGACCCGATGGCCCAGTGCGGCTCGTAGGCCACCATCAGCTCGCTGGGTCGGTCTCGCCCGAGTCGGCCGAGTGCGGCGCGCACCTGGTGGGCCAGCACACCCGGGGTCTCGCCACGGGCGCGCTCGGCTGCGGTCTCGCCGACGCACACCAGGGGCGTCAGCCCGGCCGAGACCGCGGCCGCGACCTTGTCGGCCACCATGTCGTCGGTCTCGCCGAGCAGGGTGCGCCGCTCGGCGTGCCCGATCTCGACGAGGCTCGCGCCGGCGTCGCGCACCATGCTCATGGACACCTCGCCGGTGACGGCCCCGTCCGGACCCGGGTGCGCGTTCTGCGCCCCGAGGGTCACCCCGGACCCGTCCAGCCGGTCGTGGACGGTGGCCAGGGAGGTGGTGGCGGGCAGGACGAAGAGCCGCAGCTCGGGCGGGACGTTCCCCGCCTCGACCGCCGACCGCAGTTCGTCCGCGTACGCCCCGGCCTCGCCCAGGGTCTTCGTCATCTTCCAGCTCGTGCCGAGCCAGAAGGAGGTTGCGGTAGTCACGGGATCAGCGAGACCTTGATCGACTCGGTGCCACGCGCCACCAGGTCGAGGCCGTCCTGGAACCGGGCCAGGGGTAGCTGATGGGTGCAGATCTCGTCGAGCGGGAGCACACCCGACTCGAGCATCCGGATCGCGGCGGGCCAGCAGTGCGGGCCGAGATGGGCACCGCGTACGTCGAGCTCCTTGTCGTCGCTGATGATGCTCCAGTCGACGGTCACCTCGGAGCCGAAGACGCCGTACTCCACATAGGTGCCGAGCTTGCGCAGCACGTTGAGTCCCTGCAGCACCGCGGAAGGGTGCCCGGTTCCCTCGAGGTAGACGTCGGCGCCGTACCCGTCGGTGATCGAGCGGACGAACTCGACGGGGTCCTGCTCGGCGATGTTGACGATGTCGGTGGCACCACACTTCGTGGCCAGGTCCAGCTTCTCCGGTGCCATGTCGAGGGCGACCACCCGTGCCGGCGACTTGGCCGCGGCGCCGGCGATCATGCCGAGGCCGATGGGTCCGCAGCCGGCGACCACGACGACGTCGTCGAAGGTGATCTGGGCCCGCTCCACGGCGTGCAGGGAGCAGGACAGCGGCTCGGCGAAGGCCGCGTGCGCGGGCGGCAGGTCCTTGCTGATCCGGTGCACCAGGGAAGCGGGGGAGAAGACCATGTACTCGGCCATCGCGCCCGGGGTGCTGCGCTTGAACCCGAACATGTCGTGGGGTCCGCACATCCAGTACTCGCCGCGCCGGCAGTAGCGACACTCCCCGCACGGCACGATCTGCTCGGCGACGACCCGGTCGCCGACCTCGACCCCCCACCGAGCGCGGGCCTCCTCGTCCAGCGCGACCACCTCGCCGGTGAACTCGTGGCCGGGGATGACCTCGGTCTCGGCCCAGGCGGGCCGGTTCTCGTCACCCCAGAACTTGGCGGCGCCGTGGTAGCACTTCAAGTCGCTCGCGCATATCCCGACGGCCTCGACCCGGATCAGCGCCTCGCCCCGTCCCGGGACAGGGATCGGGACCTCCTCGAAGCGGTAGTCCTCGGGCCCGTGGCAGACGACCGCCTGCATCGTGCGCCCGTCGATCTCCGAAGCTGCCTGCGTCATGGGACCTCCTGTTAGTGATCTTGATCACTCGAACTCATCCACCGTCCCATACGTCGCGAACAAATGTCCAGAACAGATTTTCAGGTTTGGACGGATCGGCGGCCGCGGCTGTGGAAGAGTGGTGCCGTGGAGAACACAGGCGGAGCGCACGGCAACCAGCCGATCCTGGAGGCCGCAGGGGCGGCCAGCACACGCTTTACCCCCGAGGTCATGCATGCGGCGGCGACGCTCTACTACCTCAAGGAGGCAACCCAGGCTCAGGTCGCGCAGCAGCTCGGCATCAGCCGCGCGACGGTGAGCAGGGTGCTCTCCGAGGCGCGCCGCACGGGCATCGTCCGGATCGAGGTGATCGACCCCGCGACCCGGCGCGCCTCCGAGATGGAGGAGCGGCTCTGCGAGGCCCTCGGCCTCGCCCGGGTCTTCGTCGCCGGAGGGTTCCACCGCTCGCTCACCGGAGCGGCGCTCGCCGCCCGGCTCGGCGAGGCGTTGACCGAGATCGGGCTGAAGGCCGGCGACGTGCTGCTGGTCTCCTCGGGTCGCACCGTCTGGGAGGTGAGCCAGGAGGCGCTGCCGTCCTTCCCGGGCGTGGTGGTGACGCCGACCGTCGGTGGGCAGGACGAGCCCGAGGCCTGGTATCAGACCAACGAGATCACCAGGATGTTCGCCGAGCAGCTCGACGGGCGTCCGGTCTTCCTCTACGCCCCGGCGCAGCCGGGAGCCGACCTGCACCGGCTGCTGCTCCAGGATCCGAGCACCCGTCGAGTGCTCGACCTGTGGAGCCAGGCGCGGGTGGCCGTGCTCGGCATCGGAGCGCCCCCGCTGACCCGCGAGTCGTTGCCCGGCTATGTGCCGCGCGACGCGCCCTGGCTCCGTGAGGCCGCGGGCGACATCTGCACCAGGTTCTTCGACGAGGACGGGCAGCCGCTGCCCTACCCCGAGGAGTTCCTCGTCGCCACCACCTACGAGGAGCTCCGGGCCATCCCGCACACCATCGCGGTGGCGGTGGGTCCGACGAAGGTGCCCAGCATCATCGCGGGCTCGCGGGCCGGCTGGTTCAACACCCTGATCACGGACGAGGACACCGCTGTCCGGATGCTCGACAAGCTGGGCTGAGGCGTTTGCCGGCGACTATCTCCCGACGGCCCGGCCGGTCATGATCCCGGCGAGCGCGGCGTCGGAGGCGAGCTGGGCGTCGCGGTCATAGGTCGAGGTGAAGGCGAGCAGCTCGTCGGCTCCGGTGGCCTCGGCCAGCCGGTCGAGGCGACGCCGGACGGACTCGGCAGATCCCGCGGTCGTACGCGCCAGATGCGCGTCGACCCGTTCGCGCACCTGGTTCGACCAGGTCTGGTCCCGGATCGCCGCGACCGGCTCGAGCGGACCGAACTCGCCGGTCTGCCGCGACCTGGCCATCGCCCACGCCTCCGGCAGAGCGAGCTCGGCGGCCTCGGCGTCGGTGTCGGCGACGAGCACGTCGACGGAGACGGTCACCGACGGCTCGGCCGCCCGTGAGGAGGGCCGGAAGTCCGTGCGGTACGCCCCGAGGACCTCGTCCAGCCGCGGGCTGTACAGCACCGGACCGCCCACGACGACCGGCAGCCCAAGCTTCGCGGCGAGAGCGACGCCCTTCCCGGTCGCCAGCACGAACACCGGGATCTGGTGGGCGGCGGCAGGCCGGGCGGTGACGGCCGCGGTGCGGTCGAGATAGTCGCGGAGCTCCACGATGTCCTCGGCGAACGCGTCCGGGGCGTCGAGCTCCTGCCGCAGGGCGCGGCGTACGGGCGCGGTGAAGCCCAACGTACGGCCCAGGCCGAGGTCGATCCGGCCGGGATAGAGCGCGTCGAGCATGAGGAACTGCTCGGCGACGACCAGCGGCTGGTGGTGGGGCAGCATCACCCCGCCCGACCCGAGCCGGATCGTGGACGTGTGCGCGCCGAGCGCACCGAGGAGCACCGGCGGCGACCCCGACGCGATCCCCGGCACCGCGTGGTGCTCGGCGACCCAGAACCGGTGGTAGCCGAGCCGCTCGGCGGCCACCGCCCGCTCGATCGTGTGGGTCAGCGCAGCGCCCTCGGCGTACCCCACCCGCGTGCGGGACCGGTCCAGCATGGAGAGCTTCACGGCAGGTTCAACGATCCAGAGCCCCCGAGGCTTCCCGCCGTGGCCGGTGTGGCGAAGAACGCACCCGACAGGGGTGCGATGCGGGCCACACCTCCGCTGTCGAGGCCCCGGATCTGGCTACGCTGATGTCTTCGGTAAAAAGATGACAGGAGCGGCTGGGTAATGGATCAAGACGTGCTTCGGCACGCACCGCTTTTCAGCGAGCTGGACGACGAGTCGATGACGGCGATGCTCGCGATGATGGGTCAGACACGCCTTAGGCGCGGCGAGGTGTTGTTCCACGAGGGCGACGCCGCCGACCGGCTCTACGCGGTCGTGGACGGCAAGGTGAAGCTGAGCCGTGCCGCGGCCAACGGACAGGACAGCGTGCTCGCGATCCTGGGGCCGGGCCAGGTGTTCGGCGAGCTGTCGCTCTTCGACCCCGGCCGACGCTCCTCCACGGTCACGGCCGTCACCGATCAGGTCGAGCTCGCCTCGCTGTCGCACGACGACCTGTTGGGCCTGCTCGACGGGCGCCCGAGCGTGACCCGCGGGCTGCTCGCCCTGCTGTCGGGCCGCCTGCGCCGGGCCAACGACGTGATCGGCGACCTGGTCTTCGCGGACGCGCCCCGCCGGGTGGCGAAGGCTCTGCTCGACCTCGCCGAGAGGTTCGGCGAGACCACCGACGAAGGCGTGCACGTACGCCACGACCTGACCCAGGAGGAGCTCGCGCAGCTCGTGGGCGCGGCTCGGGAGACGGTCAACAAGGCGCTCGCCGACTTCGCGGCCAAGGGCTGGGTCAGGCTGGAGTCGCGGTCGGTGGTCATCACCGACATGGAACGGATCGTCCGCCGCGCGGGGTGATTCGGCTGGTCAGAGGCTGACCCGGACCAGCTGGCGTAGCCGGCGAAGACCCTCGGTGCTCGGCCGTTCGGCCGGGGCGAGGGCGTCGGTGAGGTCCACCCGGACTGAGTCGGCCTCGAGCTCGAGGCCGATCGCCACGAGCTCGCTCGTCGCGTCCTGACTCCGTCTGGCTGCGGCGACGTGGGCGCTGCGTCCGACCAGGTTCACGTGGTAGCTGCGCGGCCCCTGGCCGGTCGCGACGGCGACGGTCCCCTTGACCCGGTACGCCGTCGCCGGCGGCTCCTCGAGCAGGTCGACCAGTCGAGCCGGCTCGATGGTGCCCGGCGTCGTCACGGTGACCGCCCGGGCATGCTGATGTGCCTCGTGCGAGGCGGCCGCCACGCGCAGCAGCGCGGCGATCGGCAGCTCGTCGGGCGGGTCCTCGGGCACGGCGGCGTCGTAGACGAGCCGCGGGTCGATGCGGCCACCCACGGCGTACGCGATGTGGACCTCGGGGTTGTGCTCGCGCACGCGTCGCTCGATGCGCGCCAGGACCTCGTCCCGCTCGGCAGCCGGAACCAGGTCGGTCTTGTTGATCACGACCAACGAGGCGGCCGCGAACCGGACCGGCGCCGGGCCCCGGCCGTCGTCGAGGGTGTCGAAGTACGCCGAGGCGTCGACGACCTCGATGAGCCCACCGCGGCGTACGCGCTCGACACCGCTGAACCGGACCAGCTTGGCCAGCGTGCCGGGCTCGGCGATCCCGCTGGCCTCGACGATGACGACGTCGAGCGCGAGCCGCGGGTGGGTCAGCTTCTCGAGGGCGTCGTCGAGACCACCGGCGTCGGGCAGGCAGCACAGACAGCCCCCGGCGATCGAGGCCGGCTCGTCGATCTGGCCGGTGACGAGACCGGCGTCGACGTTGATGTCGCCGAAGTCGTTGACGACCACGCCCACCCGAGCGCCGGGCTGGCGCAGCAGATGGTTGAGCAGTGTGGTCTTACCCGACCCGAGATGACCGGTGAGGATGACCACGGGAACCCGGCTGCTGGTGCTGGTCGGTGGCATCGGGCCATCGTAGGTCGTCATCTTGACGGCTGAGATGGCCACACCTAGGTTTGCCGCACAACTTCACATCCGCCACTTGAACCGCAGCGGGAGAGTCCTTGCCCATCCGGGGTGAGGCGCCGAAGGAGCAAACCTCCCCAGAATCTCTCAGGCCCCATGACCGCTGTGGTGAGGCGACCTCTGGAAAGACAGGATCCGCTGGATCCTGCACCCACGGTGCAAATCGCCCCCATCGGGCGGTGAAGCTCTCAGGTAGCGATGACAGAGCGGGGAGGTCACCCGTCCACGGGTGCCGCTGTCGGCACCCACCACCAGGGAGCCTCCCGCACACATGACCTCACCCGTCCCTACCCCTCTGCACGCGATCCACCAGGCGCTCGGCGCCTCGTTCACCGACTTCGCCGGCTGGAGCATGCCGGTCCGGTACGGCTCGGAGACCGCCGAGCACCATGCCGTACGCACCACCGCGGGCCTCTTCGACCTGTCCCACATGGGCGAGATCGAGGTGACCGGCCCCGAGGCCGGACGCGCCCTCGACCACGCCCTGGTCGGCAGGCCCTCGGCGATCGGCATCGGCCGCGCCCGCTACTCGATGATCTGCGCCGAGGACGGCGGCATCATCGACGACCTGGTCGTCTACCGGCTCGAGCAGGAGCGCTACCTGGTCGTCGCCAACGCGAGCAACGTCGGTGTCGTCGCTCCGGCTCTGGTCGAGCGGGCCGAGGGCTGCGACGCCGTGGTCCGCGACGCCTCCGCGGAGTGGGCGCTGATCGCGGTCCAGGGCCCCGCCTCGGCGGCGATCCTGGCCGCTGTGACCGACCTGGACGTCTCCTCCCTGAGGTACTACGCCATCGACGCCGGCACGGTCGCCGGGGTCGAGGCCCTGCTCGCCCGCACCGGCTACACCGGCGAGGACGGCTTCGAGATCTACTGCGCGCCCTCGTCGGCCGCTGCCGTCTGGGAGGCCCTCACCGAGGCGGGTACGCCGCACGGCCTGCAGCCCGCGGGACTCGCCTGCCGCGACACCCTCCGGCTCGAGGCCGGCATGCCGCTCTACGGCAACGAGCTGAACCGCGAGACGACCCCCTTCGAGGCCGGTCTCGGCCGGGTCGTCGTCTTCGACAAGCCCGACGGCTTCGTCGGCGCCGCCGCCCTGGCCGTACGCCGCGACGAAGGCCCGCGCAGCGTGCTCGTCGGCCTGGTGGCTGCCGGTCGCCGGTCTCCGCGAGCGGGCTACGCCGTCGTGGATCCGGCCACCGGCGACGAGATCGGCGTGGTCACCAGCGGCTCACCCTCGCCGACCCTCGGACGTCCCATCGCGATGGCGTACGTCCGGCCTGATCTCGCCGCCGCCGGCACCAAGGTCCACGTCGACGTGCGCGGTAGCCGCGAGGACGCCGAGATCGTCGACCTTCCCTTCTACTCCAAGAAATGACCCGAGAGATGAGCACCGCCATGAGCAACCCGACCCACCTGTCCTACACCGCCGAGCACGAGTGGATCGAGACCCGCGGCGACGTCGCGCGCGTCGGCGTCACCGCCTTCGCCACCGAGGCGCTGGGCGACATCGTCTTCGTCGAGCTGCCCGAGGTGGGCAGCAAGATCACCGGGGGAGAGAGCTGCGGCGAGCTGGAGTCGACCAAGTCGGTCAGTGACCTCTTCGCGCCCGCCGACGGCGAGATCCTCGAGGTCAACGCGGCCGTCGTCGCCGACCCCGCGCTGATCAACAGCGACCCGTTCGGCGCCGGCTGGCTCTTCGAGATGCGCGTCTCCGGCGCTCCCGAGCTGCTCGACGCCGCGGCCTACGACGCTCTGATCGAGGAGTGAACCGTCGTGACCGCTGACCTCAGCGGCGCCCCGACCCCGGTCGTGGCGATGGCCCTGAGCACCTTCGACCTCTACTCGATCGGCATCGGGCCCTCGTCCTCCCACACCGTCGGGCCGATGCGCGCCGCGAAGACGTTCGTCGACGGCCTCGTCACCGACGGTCTCGTGGACGCGGTCACGCGGGTGAGGGCCGAGCTGTTCGGGTCGCTCGGCGCCACTGGTCACGGTCACGGTTCGGAGGGCGCAGTGCTGCTCGGCCTCGAGGGTGAGGAGCCGGCGACCGTCGACACCCGGGCCTCGTCCGGTCGGGTGGCGGCCATCAGGGAGCGCCGGGAGCTGTCGCTGGGCGGCGCCACCCCGATCCGCTTCGACGCCGACACGGATCTGGTGATGCATCGCCGCAAGAGCCTGCCGGGCCACCCCAACGGCATGGTGTTCACGGCCTACGACGCCTCCGGAGAGGTACGCCGGGAGCGCACCTACTACTCCGTCGGCGGCGGCTTCGTGGTCGATGAGCACGCCTCGGGCGCAGCCCGGGTCGTGCCGGACCACTCACCGGTCCGCTTCCCCTTCACCACCGGAGCCGAGCTGCTCAGCACCTGCGAGCGCGAGGGCTTCCGGGTCTCCGACCTCATGCGCGCCAACGAGCTGACCTGGCGTACGCACGAGGAGATCCGCGCCGGTCTGCTCGAGATCTGGCGCGTGATGGCGGACTGCGTGCAGGCCGGCTGCGACCGTGACCCGGTCACCGACGGCGTACTTCCTGGTGGTCTGCGGGTCCCACGCCGGGCGCCGCTGCTCTACCGCGTCCTGTCCTCCGGGGCCGGTGCCCAGGACCCCTTCCGGGTCATGGACTGGGTCAACCTGTTCGCGCTGGCGGTGAACGAGGAGAACGCCTCGGGCGGCCGCGTCGTCACCGCTCCCACGAACGGCGCGGCAGGCATCGTGCCCGCCGTCCTGCACTACTGGGTACGTTTCGTGGCTCCCCAAGCCGGGCTGGACGAGGCCGCGATCGAGGACGGCATCGTCCGGTTCCTGCTCACCGCGGCCGCCATCGGGATCCTGTGCAAGACGAACGCCTCGATCTCCGGCGCCGAGGTCGGCTGCCAGGGCGAGGTCGGCTCGGCCTGCGCGATGGCCGCCGGTGCCCTGTGCGAGGTGCTGGGCGGCAGCCCGGAGCAGGTCGAGAACGCCGCCGAGGTCGGCATCGAGCACAACCTCGGCCTCACCTGCGACCCGGTCGGCGGGCTCGTACAGATCCCGTGCATCGAGCGCAACGCCATCGCCAGCGTGAAGGCCATCAACGCCGCCCGCCTCGCTCTCAACGGCGACGGCTCCCACAAGGTCAGCCTCGACAAGGCGCTCAAGACGATGCGCGAGACCGGTGCCGACATGAAGATCAAGTACAAGGAGACCTCCCGCGGCGGCCTCGCGGTCAACGTCATCGAGTGCTGAGGCGAGACGCTCCATAGTAGATTTTGCTATACTCGGGTCATGTCGTCACGTGGAGAGATCCTGCGCGAGGTGATGCTCGAGACGGGCACCACCCAGTCGACGCTGTCTCGCACCAGTGGCGTTCATCAGCCGAGCATCAGTCAGTTCCTCTCCGGGAAGGTTGACCTGAGCGACGACCAGCTCGACCGCCTGCTGTCGTGCATGGGCTGGCGTCTCGAAGTCGTACGCCGCCCGATCACGCCCGACCGGACGCGCTCGGAACGCCGCTCGTGGATGCTTCACCGACGCCTCTCTGGTGACCTGACCTCGACGACGCTGCAGGAGTGGAAACCGCGGATCGAGCGCCGCCTCGACCACCTCCGCCGCAACGTCAGTGGACAACCTCACGAGCGAAACCTCGAGCGCTGGACCTCGCTCGTGGAAGACGAGGACGTACGCGGCCTGCAGCGCGTCATGACTGGCCTCGACCGCGACTCCATCGAGATGCGCGAGGTCTCGCCCATGGGCGGCCTGCTCAGCGAGTCCGACCGCATCGAGGCCCTTGGAGGGCTGGCCGACGCCGGCTGATGTGTCACGCAGGCCGGAGCACCCGCGCCACGAACGAGTCGAGGTTGCCGAGCAGCCGGTCGACCTTCTGCTCGACGCTGAGGGTCTCGTGGATGACCGGGCTGTCGAGCTTGCGCTTGCCGCGCGCCTTGAGGGAGCAGTCGAGGTCGGCGCAGATGTAGGTGCCGACGGAGTTGCCGTCCTGCCCCGCGCGACCGGCGCGGGAGGCGACCAGCAGTGCGACGTCACCGACCGTGGTGCACAGCGCGCACATGGTCTTGCGCGGCCCGCGCGACTCGCGCGAAGCCCGCAGGGCGACGCCGCAGAGCCGCCCGTCGTGCTCGGTGACGAGGTAGTGGTTCTGTGGCGCCTTCGGGTCCTGCCAGCCGAGGTAATCGAGGTCCTCCCACGGCCGTTCAGCCAGGTCAGCGGGGAGGTTGAGGCGCTTGGTCGCACCCTTGGTGAGGTTGACGAAGCAGGAGCGTAGGTCGGTCTCGGTCAGCGGCTTCATGCCATCGATGCTAGGTTTCCTACAACTCGTAGGCAACTCGTTATCGAGAGGAATCCGATGGGT
The DNA here is from genome assembly GCF_040300245.1 of Nocardioides sp. NPDC000445. Lineage (NCBI taxonomy): Bacteria > Bacillati > Actinomycetota > Actinomycetes > Propionibacteriales > Nocardioidaceae > Nocardioides > Nocardioides sp. NPDC000445. The sequence goes on from NZ_JBEPDH010000026.1 coordinate 41,245, forward strand.
CGTCCTGGACTGAACCGGCGCGACGTGATCGCGGCCGCCGCCGACCTGGCCGACGAGCTGGGCTTCGACGCCGTCACGGTCTCGGTCCTGGCTCGGCGCCTCGGCGTCAGGTCGCCGACCCTCTACTCCCACATCTCCAGCGGCACCGACCTCCGCACAGCCGTCACCGCGTACGTCCTCGACGAGCTCGCCGACGCCACGACCCAGGCGACGGCTGCGGGGGAGGGCCGCGACCTCCTTGTCGCGTACGCCAACGCCATCCGCGACTTCGCCCGCCGCTCACCCGGTCGCTACGACGCCACCACTCGCCAGCGCGTCCCGCCCGCGTCGGAAGGGGAGTCCCGGCCTGACTCCGTGGACGAGGCGATCACCGCCGGCCGCCGCAACGCCGACCTCGCCCTCGCCGTCGTCCGCAGCTACGGAGTGACCGAGACCAACGAGACGTACGCCGTCCGGCTGATGTCCAGCCTCATCCACGGCTACATCACCCTCGAGCTCGCCGGCAGCTTCGCCCACAGCGAGCCCCCGAGCGAGGTCACCTGGCCCGAAGCCCTCGACGACCTGGACCGCACCCTCGGGCGGATGGCTCTCGGCCGGGGCCACTGATCAGTCGGCGAGCCGGAAGGTGGTCCGGTAGGTCGTGGGTGTCACGCCGAGAGTGCGGTGGAAGTGACGGCGCAGCGTGGCCGCCGTGCCCATCCCGCAGCTGCCCGCGATCTGGTCGATCGAGGCGTCGGTACGCTCGAGGAGCTCCTGGGCACGCGAGATGCGCTGGTGGTGCAGCCAGTCCAGAGGCCCGGTCTGCAGCTCGGCCTGCATCCGCCGGGCGAGCTGACGGGTGCTGAGACCGGCGTGGGCAGCGAGGTCGCGGACCGTCAGGGGCTGGTCGAGTCGGGCGCGCGCCCACTCGAGCGTGGGCGCGAGGCCGTCGGGAACAGGGGGCTGCGCGGGTGGGGTGATGAACTGCGCCTGTCCGCCGGTGCGGTGGGCTGGGACGACGAGGTTGCGGGCGATCCCGTTGGCCGCGGCGGCGCCGAGGTCGCTGCGTACGAGGTGGACGCAGAGGTCGAGCGCAGCGGTCTTGCCGGCCGAGGTGAGCACGTCGCCCTCGTCGACGTAGAGCACGTCCGGGCGGACGTCGACCTGCGGATAACGCCGGGCGAGCTCGTCGGCGTGCAGCCAATGGGTCGTCGCGACCCGGCCGTCGAGCAGCCCGGCGGCGGCCAGCACGAACGAACCGGTGCACAGGGACGCGATCCGCGCGCCGCGCTCGTGTGCGCCGCGAAGCGCCTCGAGGAGCGCGAGGTCGGGGTTGTCGTCGAGATCGACCGAGGACGGGACGACGACAGTGTCGACCTCGGCGATCGCGTCGTAGGAGGCCGTCGGCAGGCCGGCCAGCCAGGGATGCGGTGCGCCGTCGGGGGTGCAGACGACGAGGTCGTACCACTCACCGCCGGGAGCGAGGTCGGAGTGGTCGCCGCCGAAGATCTCGGCGGCGATCGCGACCTCGTAGAGCATCGAGGAGCCATGCAGGACGAGGGCGAGCCGAGGCATGTCGCAAACTGTACGTAGTACGTCGTTTCAGACACTCGTTCGGCTGGGTCTCGCGGCTCGAAGATGGAGCCATGAACACAGATGAGCGAGTCCTGGTCTATGGCGCCACCGGTCACACCGGGCGTTTCGTCGTCGATGAGCTGGTACGCCGCGGGCTGACCCCGGTCCTCGCCGGCCGCAGCGCGGAGCGCCTCGCTGAGGTCCCGTCCCGCCATGCCGCCCTGGAGAGCCGAGTCGTCGGCCTCGGCGACCCCGAGCGACTGCGGCACGCGATCGCGGGTGTTGCCGCGGTCATCAACTGCGCCGGCCCCTTCCTCGACACCGCGCTCCCACTGGCCCGGGCCGCGGTCGAGTCCGGTGCCCACTATCTCGACGTCACCGCCGAGCAGCCGGTCGTACAGGCGCTCTATCGCGAGCTGGACGCCCCAGCCCGAGACATGGACGTCTCCGTGGTCCCCGCGATGGCGTTCTACGGTGGCCTCGCCGACCTGCTCGTGACCGCCGTCCTCGGCGGCTCGTCGGCCGATGAGGTCGAGGTCGCCATCGGGTTGGACCGCTGGTGGCCGACCGCCGGCACCCGGATCACCGGAGCCCGCAACACCGCGACTCGTCTGGTCATCCGCGATGGCTCCCTGGTCGCGTTGCCCAGCCCCGCGCCGACCGGCGCCTGGTCCTACCCGGAGCCGCTGGGCGAGCAGGCAGTGGTGGAGCTGCCGTTCTCCGAGGTGATCACCATCAACAACCACCTCGAAGTCGGGAAGCTCCGCTCCTACCTCAACAGCGCTCCGCTCGCCGAGTTCCGCGACGAGGCGACACCCGAGCCGGCCGCGAGCGACGAGTCAGGACGCTCGGCCCAGCGGTTCGCCGTGGACGTCCGCGTACGTCAGGGCGCCGACGTCACGCGGATCACCGCGACCGGCCGCGATATCTACGCCGTCACGGCACCGATCGTGGTCGAGGGCGCCCTCCGGCTCCTCGACGGCCGCCGCCGTCGCTCCGGCGCCGGGGCACCGGGGGAGATCTTCGACGCCGCCGATGTCCTCGACGCGCTCGAGCGCGACGGTCAGGCCATCGTCGTGCAGTCCGACTCGAACCTCGCCCGTCCCGTCCTGTCCGAGAGCGCCAGCTTGCACGCGCAGAGCGCCGTGGGATGAGGCATCGTGCCAGGGCTGCGTCATACGCGCCGGAATGACGCGGCTCGGCCGACTACCCGTGAAGCGACATGAGCGGTTGTCTCGTAGTCCGTGCGGGTCACTGCGGCTTCCCGTCCACGTCTAGGGACTCACCGTCACCGTTAACACCCAAGGCGTCGTCATCAAGAGCGAACCCGACGCCATCAACGTCACTTGGCGCAACAAACTCGTCAAGTGGCTCCTACGGCGTCATCCGCGCCCGCGACACCTTCGACGCCACCTACGAGGTCGCGCGACGCTCCACCACCTGGCGAACCTATCGGCGAGAGCGCCGCCAAGCCACTGGTGTCCTCGGGTCGCTGCCAGGTAGATCGCACGGTACGAACATGCCGCCTTCTTCAGCGAACTGTCGGTGGCGACCCGTATCTTCAACTCTGCGAGGCCTCTCGGGCAAGGAACCTCGGTCGGCTCGTTCACCGGCTCCGGCCAGCAAGTGGGGGAACATGACAGACAGCATGCGACTTTGGGACGACAACCCGACGGTCACTGACCTTCTCGGCATCGACACCGTGGTCGAAGCGGTCGCCGCGGCGCTCCTCGCCCGCGACCTCGACCCGGTCACCGTCGCCTTGCAGTCACCGTGGGGTGGAGGCAAGTCGTCCGCGCTCGACATGCTCGCGAAGCGGTTCGAGACCAACGAGCGTGTGCTCGTTGTTCGGGTTGACCCGTGGGAGTTTGAGGACAGCGATGACGTCCGCGCCACCCTGATCAGCCATCTGCTCACCGAACTGCGCGCCCAGCGCCCGGCCTCCTTCACCGAGAAGGTGGGTGACCTGTTGACGCGTATCGCGTGGAAGCGTGTGGGAGCGACGATCGCCAAGAGCGCCATCACGATGTCGGCCAACCCGATCGACATCATCAAGGCATTCACCCCCGACGCGAAGGAGCAGCCCACCAACATGGCGGGCTTCCGCGACGAGTTCGACAAGATGATCGACAACGCCAAGGACGTCGACAAGGTCGTCGTGCTCGTCGATGACCTCGACCGGTGCAAGCCCGCCTCCGTGGTCGCCTCCCTCGAAGCCATAAAGGTGTTCCTCGCGGTCCCGAAGATGGCGTTCGTGCTCGCCGCCGAGGAAGACATGATCAGGTGGGCCATCGCACAGGACATCCACGCGGGCGGCCGCAGCGAGTTCGCCGATCGCTACTTGGAGAAGATCGTTCAGTTGCCGGTCTCGCTGCCGCGTCTCACCCCGGAGACGACCGAAGATTTCGTGACGCTGCTGTTGTGCCAGAAGCAGTGCGAGGCCGTCGACACCAAGCCTGCCTTCCAAGAACTGGTCGCGCACGTCGCCGAGCGACGTCGCAACCGGCAGTACCCGCTGATCCACGAAGGTGACTACCCCAAAGCGGCCCACCGTCCGGATGCTGCTGACCGGCGGATGGCCACCTTGGTGGCGCGTGGCCTGAGCGGTGACCAGTGGTCGAGCCCGCGAGCGATCAAGCGTTTCCTCAACGCTTGGGGTGTGCGTGAGGCCATCGCGAACGCTCGCGAGGTCACCATCAAGCCGGACGTGTCGCTCAAGTTGTATCTGCTGGAGCAACGCTTCCCCGAGGACTTCAAAGCTCTCCAGCAGATCGACCCCAACGATCGGACGACGTTCGTCGGCGCGTGGGAAGCCTGGGGCAGGGGAGACGAGGACGCCGAGAAGCCTGAGAAGGTGTCCGAGGCCACCCAGTTCTGGGCCGGATCCGGGCCCTCCATCGCAGCAGCCATGGACCAGTTCGACCGGTACGTGAACCTCGCCGCCTCGTTCACCTCGTTCAGCGCCGGATCCGGCCTCACAGACGCTGAGCTCGCGCTCCTCGCCGAGCTGGCCCACCAATCCGACGGGACACGCATGGGTGCCGTCGATCAGGTTCTCGCCGCCGAGCCGACTGTCCGACGCACCATCGTGGAACGCCTCTTCAGTCGCCTCGTCACGATCGACAACCCGTCGGACTCCATCGAGTCTGCCTGCCGTATCACCATTGGCGACCAGTCGCTGGTCGCCGACGTGTGTGGGTGGTTGCGGCGCTACGGCCTTACCCGGATCGCAGTGATCGACGTCTTCGAGATCGCACAGGTGCCCGGGCCCGAGGTCGACAAACTCCTCCACGACCTCGCCAACGACCAGCAGGTGACTTCCGGTGTCCGTACGACCGCGCAGGAAAAGTTCGACGAGCGAGCCAGAGCAGGTGTCTGATGGGCACCTCGGGTGCCTACGGGGGCAGCGGGTCGCAGTCTTGGGGTGACGCACGCGATGCGGTGAGCGCCCTCCCAGCATCCGGACCGGCGACACCGACACAGGTAGCGACCACGGTGCAGCAGATCGCCGCTGCCGTGCACCGCTTGTTCCCGACGCCGCGCACGCCCACGACCTACAACTACGAGCCTGGTGCGCTCCTCGGCCGCCGGACCGGGGCCGGCGGCTCACCCAGCAGTGGCCGCAGTCGCCGCTCCGGGGGCGGGATGTCGTCTTCGAACGCCGCCCGCGGCGGCGCTGCGGTCTACGCCGGACATGCCGCGCTCGCCGGAAGTCAGGCCGATCTCGACGCCCTCGGCGTCGGACTGAGGCTCGAAGATATGCGCGACATGTCGATCAACGACCGCTGCAACTACATCCTCGACAAGGTGCTGGGAGCACCCGGCTCGCCCGACGAAGAAGTGCTGCGCCGTGCCGCCCTCGAAGCGCTCAAGGAACTCAGCCTTGACCCCACTCGCAGTACCGAAGACTCCATTACCGCGTTCATGTCCGCCTACATCTACCAAACTGCCCTCGTCGAACTGACCTCACACAAGGCGTCGCTCAAACTCACCCCCGACCAGGTCCTCAAGCACGAGAAGGACCTCAAGCAGTACATCCGAGGCACCGCCAAGTACAGCGGCGTCACCGACGGCCCCCGCATCGGCGTCAAGGCACTCATGAACAAGGTCGCCGAGTACCGCGACAAGGCACTGGCGTTCCTGCGAAAGGCAATCGGATGACCGACCAGACGCGACAGTTCGAACTCCTCGCGCCCAACGAGGCCATCACCGTCCCCACCAGCAGCACGGGCGTGAAGCGGCTCTGGTGGCCCGCTCAGGGTCAAGAGACCGCCATCCGCACCGCACTGGAATGGGACCTCACCACCACTTACGGCGACGTCAGCGCTCCAGCCGCCGACCTCCTCCACATCGCCGCAGCTGCCTACCTCGCCGACCTCCGGACCCGACGCCCCGCAACCTTCGGACGTCAACTGGCCATCACTGTCCACGTCCACAACCCAAAGACCTGGACCGGCAAAGCGGGGGAGACCATCACCGACCTCCTCGCATGGATTAGCGGGGACGAATGGACCCTCCACTCGGTGCCGATCGGCAAACACACACCCACTACCGACCCGGCGATCGCTGTGCCGCACCAGTCCGCTGCCTCCGCGATGCTCCTATCCGGCGGACTCGACTCGTTCTGCGGAGCAGTCGACCACCTGGCCACTGCGAAGGACCGAGTGCATGTCGGTCACCGCGACTCCGCCACCTCCGTCCAGCACGCCCAGCGCTCCATCAAGGCATGGCTGACCGCACAGGTGCCCGAGTTCACCTGGCTGCGCGACGAGCTGCGCCCCCGCGACCGGAAGCAGGAGAACACCACTCGCACGAGGTCGTTCCTGTTCATGGCCATGGCGATCGCTGCCGCCGACGGTGTCAACGCACCCACCGTCATCGTCCCCGAGAACGGCTACACCAGCCTCAACGTGCCACTTGTCGCCTCACGCGGCGGAGCACTGTCCACCAAGTCCACCCACCCATGGACCTTCCACCTCGTCAATCAGATCCTCACCGAGACCGGCATCAGCGTCGAGGTCACCAACCCCTACCTGAACCTCACCAAGGGTGAACTGCTCAAGCAGACCCTCACCACCGCACCCGCTGGGTTCCTCGACGCCACCAAGCACACCCTGTCGTGCGCCAAGTTGGACTCCGGGCGCATGAAGAAGACACTCGGCGGCGACCCCAACATCAACTGCGGTCTCTGCTACGCATGCCTGGTCCGGCGCGGCTCCTACGACGGCGCCGGGGTCAGCGACCCCACCGACTACCTCGTCAACCGCCTCAAGAAGCCCGTCCTTAAGGCGTACCGCAAGCGCAGGCACGACGACCTGTGGGCACTCGAACTCGCCGAGAAACGCACCATTACCGAGGACGACCTCATCGCGTCCGCCTCATGGCCACCCGGCTACGACCTCACCGCCGCGCTAGACCTCGTCAACCGAGGCCGAAAGGAACTGTTCAGTGTCCCCAGATGACAACAGGGATGCTGGGACCGAGGACCTACCGATGCTCGACACCCACGCACACATCGCACCCGACGTCACGCCCGCACAGGTCAGAGCACTCGGCAACGCCCACGTCTTCGCCGTGACCCGCAGCATCGCCGAAGCCCGCCTTGTCGCACGCCGCAAAGACACCAACCTCACCTGGGGACTCGGCGTTCACCCCGGCAAGCCCGACGCACTCGCCGCCTACAACGACAACACCTTCAGGCGAGCGCTCGACTACTTCTCCCTCGTCGGCGAAGTTGGCATGGACCGCCGCGGCGACCGCACCCGACAGCGCGAAGTGTTCGACAGGATCCTCACGGCCTGCACCAACCGACCCGTGCTGATCTCCATCCACAGCACCGGCCGCATCAACGACGTCCTCGAAGCCCTCACCGAACAACCCCACCCCGGGGCCATCCTTCACTGGTTCAACGGCACCCCTGACCAGATCGACAAGGCCGCCACCCTCGGCTGCTACTTCTCCGTCAATGCTGCGATGGCCCCCGAAATTATCGCCCACATGCCAGTCGAGCGACTCCTCACAGAAACCGACTTCCCCAGCTCCCGCCGCAAGACCCAAGCCTCCAAACCAGGTGACGTTCAGGCCATCGAACGCCTCATCGCGGACATCCACGAAGCCGATGCACGGAGGCTGGCCAGAACCAATCTCGAAGCCCTGCGACACGCAGCCCGCCTCTGACTCAGACGAGGTCTCCGGATCCTCGAAAGGAAGAACCATGCCGAGCCCATCGTCGCCCCTCCTCTTCTTCGCCGCCGCCGGAGCGCTCATCGGCGGCGCAATCGGAGCAACAGGCGGAGGCTGGTACTTGTGGCAGCGCGGGCATCAGGAAGCAGCCAAGAGATTGCGGCACGAAGACGCCATCGCTGCGAAGGAGGCATTGGAGGACGAGATCGAGATCGCGGCTCTGCGTAAGAAGGCCCAGAAGGCGGGCGTGGATCCGGACCAAGTGATCGCGGGATATCAGCAACTGCGCGACAAGCAGGTGACTCCGGGCCAAGTGCTGGAAGCCCTCCAACGGGCACCGATCACTGACCGTTGACCCAACCTGTCACCAGTTCGTGCAGCAGTCCGGTCGGCCAGTTGACCGGGTTCGTACGTGTCGAGACCACCGGGCACAAGAGGCTCTTCCGCGACCGTCCCGAGGACTTGGAAGTCATCCTCGAAGCTTTGCGCCTTCGGTTCGCAGACGTCATCCAGCGCGCCGACGCGTGGGCCGCGGTGGTCCCGGGGTTTTCGATGAGGATGCCGTGCCCCAGTTGACGGTTCACAGGATCAAGGGCCTCGAATACCACACTTTGTTCTTTATCGGCCTCGACCGCGAACAGTGGTGGGCACACGCTCGCGACATCGTGGAGTCCACAATGACGTTCTTCGTCGGCGTCCCGCGCGGCCGAGAGGCTGGTCTCCACCCAGTGCGACGAGCGTGGCACACCGGCGCCCCTCGGCGAGATCTACCAAGACCTTCAAGACGCCGGGTTTCACTCCTCCGGTTCGACTAAACAGCACGAGTTCAGGCTCCGCCGACCGGGATTGCCGGATTACGGCGGCCGACCTTGGAGGCGCGTCAATCTGGGCGATAAGGGCGCCATTGCCCTCCCCGTCACTCGGGGGCGCGACCCCACGTAATGGCTGTGCGGACGGCAGGGTCCAAAGTCTGAGCGAGGGCGATGTCTGGGCGAGCACCGAGGGCGCTGTTGATACTGGAGAAGGCTGTGCGGAGCCCGGCATACACAGTGAGGGCCGCGATCTGCGGCTCCTTGAACCCGGCGTTGCGCAGGCGTTGCACATCTTGCGGCGTGCTGCTGCTGGGGGAGCGGGCGACGGTGCGGGCCCAAGCGGCCAGGGCCCGTTCGCGTTCGCTGAACGGATCGTCGTCGGCGGTGAGGGCGGCGATTGCGGTCTGTGGGTCGGCCCAATCGGTCAGGCGTTTGCCCCAAGCGACGGCGCAATAGGAGTCACCGACCACCCGTGCTTGCGCGATGACGATCACGGCTTTGTCGCGCGGTGTCAGCCCGGCCGCATCCGCCGTGGCGTCGAACAGTCTCACGAGCTGTTCCTTCAGTTCCGGCTGATGTGCCCACGCCCGCGTGAGGTCCCAGACGTAGCCGTCGTCGGCGAGATCCTCGGCGTACAGCCTCTCCTGCCCGGCGCTAGGCGCAGGTTCCTCCAAGAAAGTCACGCGCACAGCACATCGGCGGCAGGTTTACCTTGTGCCGGATTGGTGCTGCACGTCCCCTGTGTTGGGGACCGGATCCGGTGTCGACGGTCAGGTGCGCGTGCTGTGGGGCTGGGGAATGGCTTGCGCGAGTTCTTGGCAGCGACGCGCGGCTGCTGGGCCGGTGAGTGCGACCGCTGTGAGTGCTTTGGCCCATCGTTCGTACTGGGAGACCTCGGTCGGATCTGCGATCTCTAGGCTGCCGGCCTGCGTCTCGATGGTGACTACTCGGTCACGTTGGACCCAGCCGTGTCCAAGGAGTACGGGGTACTGATCGAGCGGGATGATCCCAATGGTCGCTCGGGCACGCGTGGCCAAGCCTGCCAGATGCTCCAACTGCGCGCGCATCACCGCAGGACCGCCGACAAGCGGGTGGAGCGCGGCCTCGGAGACGAGGACGGTGACCTCGCGTCCGGGCTCATAGAGGATCGCAGAACGACGCATGCGGGTTGCGATCATTCTGGCTACGTCATCCTCGCTCGCGCCGTGCTCGACCGGACCGCCCATCAACTTGAGCAGCGCGGTGGCGTAATCGGCGGTCTGGCACAGCCCGGGAACGCTGGTCGGGTGGTAGCTGAAGACGGTCGATGCGGCGTTCTCAGCTGCGGCGGCTGCTCGCTGCAGCGCAGCCGCACCGTCTTCATCCTGGAATGCGTCTCGAAAGACGGAGTACTCCCACGATGCGCGCTCGTGGATGGCGAGCAGCCGGTCTGCGTCCGCGCCGACGGCTGCCGCCCAAGCGCGGACCTCGCCGGTGGTAGGCACCTGGCGTCCAGCCTCGATCTTGGAGATCTTCGGCTGCGACCACGGCTTGCCGGGCTGGTTCAGCTGCTCAGCAAGCGCGATACCGGTCAGGCCCGCCTCGCGTCGCGCTGTCCGTAGCGCCTCCCCGAGCGCCTCTCGTGCTCGTCGGGTCGGGCCGCCCACGCCGCATCGTCTCCTTGATCATCGTTCGGTAATGCTCGCGCCGCCAGTTCAGGCGTCGCGATCAAGATAGTCGTTCAGGGGCACTGCTATCGCGAGCGCAGTGTCTCGCCAGCGCCGGTAGGTCTCGATCGTCGCCGGGTCCTGAACCTGCTCGGCTCCATGGAAACCGCCGCCCTCGTCATAGTCCATCCCCCACGCTGTGCCGCCGGGTAGCCCGTCATCGAGGAGCCAGAAGTCGGTCTCTCGTGGCAGCCCGCCTGGCCATTGGCCGCGCGCCACCGGGATCAAACGAATGTCCTCGCCCGCGGCGTGGTTGCCGACGTACGCGGCGATCTCGTAGCGGATGTAGTCGGTGAGTGGCTCCTCGATGATGTGCACTCGCCGTAGAGAGCGGCCGGCGTTTGCGTGCCGGGTGATCAATGCGCGCCATTCCTTTTTGCGGTGCGGGGCGAGCTGCCCGGTGCGGAGAAACTCCTCGTACTCGTCACGCTCGGACTCGATGTCGTAGACCTGCAGTGTTTCGAGTCGGAACCATGACTCACTCAGCGTCTGGAACGAATCCGCCCACGACGGGTCGGGTGTCGTCTTCTCCACACCCACGCCGCTCAGGCCTTGCCTTCGATGATCCGCGCCGCGCGAAGAATGACGTCGGCTGGAATGGTGACAGCATCCTCATGGTCGGGCAGCGCTCCGCCGAGTTCGGCCCTCGTGGTCGCGTCGAGCCTGTTTCCCTGAACGACCAGGAGGTCGGGGTCATCGGTCGTGTGCACCGAAGGGCAGTTGGTGTCATCGCAATTACCGACTACAGCGATACGGGTGAGAGCCATGCCGAGTGCCTCCATCTTTCGCTGCCTCAGTCCGATCTGAGTCAGCCTGCTTGACAGCAATCATGCTCGGTGCACAGCAATCCTGCAAGCATCTCTCTTACATTTGAGTTGATAATATGATTCACTGACGGAACCTGGCCGCGACTCGGTCTTGTCAGTCGGCCGCCCAGGACCAACACTCCAACCAACTCGGGACGGAGCAACATGAGTTCCGCAGCCAGCGCCAATCAGCGTCCTCGACCTGGCCGTCCGCGTCTCACGCCACCCCTGCTCGCGGGTCCTCCGCGCGAGCAGGTCCTCGAAGCAGCAGCTCGGCTGTTCACGAGCAAGGGCTACGCCGCAACCTCGACCCGTGAGATCGCCGAAGCCGTCGGGATCCGCCAGGCGTCGCTCTACTACCACTTCACGGGCAAGGGTGAGATCGTCACCGAGCTGCTGAGCCGGACCATCCGCCCCACCATGGACAGCGTCGCTCGCATCGAGTCACTGACCGAGGACCCGGAAACGGCCCTGTACCTCGTGGCACTCAGTGACGTACGCACCCTGGCGAGCGCACCGCACAACATCGGCTGGCTCTACCTCGCCCCCGACGTCGCCCAAGTCGAAGGCTTCGACGAGTTCACCGCCGCTCGCGACGCGTTAGCGGCCACGTACGCGCGTCTGGCTTCGCGGATCGCAACGGTTGACGCGCTCGGGTCCATCGGGCCGGCAAGGCTGGGGGAGAAGTTGGTTCACACGGTGGAGGAGGTCATCGGCCTTCGGAACGCTGGTCACCGGATCAACATGGATGACGCCGCCTGGATTGCCTCGTCGTGCCTACGCCTGTGCGGCGTCGACAACGCTCGAGTCGAACTGGCCGTGAGAGACGCGGAGGAGTTCTTGGACGAGATCGACGGCGGTCGCCCCTGAAGGCTGGTGGCGCGACGGTGACCTCAATGGATCGAGTGAGCGCGGTACCCACGCTGCGGTTGACCGAATGCGAGTCCATTCTCATCGAGATTGTTTTGGATGACTAGGTAATCCTCGCCGAACCCGATACCGACGGCGACCATGCCATTCGCCATGTCGTCACCTCGGTACTCCAGCAGGTCCACGGCGGTGACGGTTCGTGCCTGCAGCCGAGCCAGTTCGGCAAGGGCATCGTCTCGCCAAACGAGGTCGAAGTCAGGGTAGGGAACACGGCGGGACGGATCGATTGTGTTCCAAGTGATCGAGAGCTCATCGAACTTCTGATGTTGGATCTCCAACTGCTCACCGGAAAAGTCGAGCACGACCGGGGCGTCGGCGAACCACTCATCGTCCGTCCGATCCCACAAGAGCCAAGATCGAGAGAGGGATAAGCCACGAAGACGTCCGAGGCGGCTCGCGTTCGCGAGCTCGATGGCATTGAGCCCGCTGCGCCACCACGGCCGGTAGTTGGCGATGTTGAAGTAGTCCTCGTGGCGTGGATCTGGGTGGCTCAAGCCGATACTCCGATTCGTGCGGCAATGCCGGTCGTCAGCTCGTAGGCCTGGTAGACCGAGATGGTCTCGGCGTCGTACGTGGCTCTGATCTGGTGTTTCGGGGTGCTCATTCTGCCCAGAGTTTTCGCGGTCCGCCGCATCGATATGCAACAGGTCATGGGCCGCCGACACGCCACCGCCTGCTGCTCATAGACGGCCTTTCTTGGTGCTCGCGCATGGTGGGCTTGTACGAAGCGCGCCACTTTGTCGGCGGCGATGAGAGGGTCTCGACAACAGCGGCGGCGACTTCCTCAGGGCTCCTGTTGATGAACGGAAAGGTGAGGAAGACCTGGAACGCAGTGTTGTCGGCCATGAGGGACACGAGGAACTGGTCGGGCTCCCGGAAGTGACGGGCGGCCCATGAGAACTGCAGACGGTGCTCGGCCAGCCGAGCATGATCGACCTGCTGGAGGATCAGCCTGGTGGCGGTATCCGCGGGTCGCTCCCAGGAACGGTCGGCGACGAGCCGCTCGACCTCGGCGTCGTACTGCTCGGCGACGAAGCTCGCACCGCTCGAGGCCGGTGTCTCGAGCAGCCAATCCCAATGAACGACGTCGCCGTCACGACGGATGAGGACATCGGTCGAGCCGCAACCGTACGTCCCGCATTCACATCGAGCGATCGGAACTTGTCGGGGTGTTGTCTCGGCATGGAGTTTGTTGACGGGAACGATCACGTCGAAGGGATCCATGCCCATACCAGCGCCTCGGGACGTCATCTCCACCTCGTTGACGAAGACCTGGAGCTCGAATCCGTCCGTCAGGTCCCGAGACGCCGGGGACACGGCGAACCTGATCACGTCGGTCGGAAGGCGGTCATACACCTCCGAGCTGCGATCCCGTGTAGGGCTGCCGGGTTGCCCGGGGACCGGGAGGCCGAGCTCGTCGAGCGCATCGGCGAGCACGGATTCGATCTCGTCGCGGCGCAGATCCGCCGTCAGTCCAGCAAGGGTGCGAAGAGCCGGAGAATCGAGATCGTCGACGAGTGCCTGTGTGGCCGCGTCGATGATGACCTGATGCTCTTGTCCTTCACCCCAGCGCGCTGCCGCGTCGTACAAGCGGGAACGAGGACTGGGACCTAGCGCGAACACGTCGTCATTCTGAGGTCAGCTGGTGTTCGGGCGCCACGGGGTATTCGAGCAACCGCCGGTCGGCAGGCGTGAAGCCGAGCCGGCCGAACCTTCTTATTCGAGTGGCACCTGCCGGAGACGTACGTGACGATGACTGTTCTGGGCCTGGTCTGGTCGAAGGAGGTGCAGCATGAGTCGGACGTCGTTCGTGAGCAGGCTTCGGGACCAGGTCATTCGGCCGCTCATGCACAGCGCGCTGGCACAGGACGAGATCCCCGATATCGATGTCGCCGTCGTGACTGGCACGGAGTTCACTAACTCGCTTAAGGAGCTGTGGGACCAGCCGTGGACCTACCCTGACGATGGGCACGAGTACGTCTGGGCGTACGTCACGTATCGGCCCACGAACGAGAGGTCCGGGTGGCGGTTGGGGCGCTCGGAGGACCTTCACGATCCAGCCGAGCTGGTGAATGCGCTGTGGCGGTTGGGCTCGGATTTCGAGGACTGGGTATGTGAGACGACGTTCGCATGGGGCGAGGAGCGCCATGCCCGGGTTCCGCAGATTCGAGATCTGCCTGATTGGCTGATGACCGGCGCCTGAAGTCTGATGGCCTGCCGGATCGCCGCAGGAATGGCAGCATGAGAACACCGTCACCAGGAGGCCGCATGACCACCACAGCCACGTTCGTCTCGCCGACCGACGGCACCGCGCTCGCGATCCGGACATGGGGGGAGGAGCTGTCCGCGCCGCGGGGAGTTGTCCAGATCGCCCACGGCATCGCCGAGCACGGGCAGCGTTACGACCGGCTCGCTCGGGCTCTCGTAGCGGCTGGGTACGTCGTGCGGGCGGTCGACCACCGCGGCCACGGCGGGTCTGTCGCGTCGGCCGACCAGCTCGGTCACTTCGACTTCGAGGCGCTGGTGGCCGACGTCGCGGCCATGGGTGCCTCGCTGCGCGATGAGTTCTCCGGGATCCCGGTGTTCCTGGTCGCGCACTCGATGGGGTCCTTTGCGGCGCAGACGGTGATCGTGGACCGGTCCGACCTGTACGACGGTGTGGTGCTGTCAGGCTCGACCGCCCTCGACGTACTCGCTGGTGCGCTCTCGAGCGACGAGGGTCCGGTCGGGCTGGAGGCGTTCAACGCCGGGTTCGAGCACCGGACCGGGTATGAGTGGCTCTCGCGCGATGAGGCCGAGGTCGATGCGTACGTCGCAGACCCGTTGTCCGGGTTCGATCTGCCCGACACCGCCGTGCCTCAGCTGTTCGCCGGTGCCGAGCGTCTGGCCGACCCGGCAGCCATCGGTGGGATCCGCTCCGATCTGCCGATTCTCGTCGTCTCCGGCGACGCCGACCCGCTTGCCGGAGGTGGCGCCCTGGTTGAGCTGCTGGGGGAGCGTTATCGCGAGGCCGGATTGAAGGACGTGACGGTGACCCTCTACCCCGGGGCGCGCCACGAGATCTTCAACGAGACCAACCGCGATGCGATCACCGCCGACGTGATCGACTGGCTCACGGCTCATTCCTGACTGCCGCTCACCTCAGGAGGATGCTTCGGTCCGGATCGTGCGCGAGAGAGCCTGACATGGGCGACTCATCCCAACAGCTCGATCAACGTCTCGATCCGAGCGGCGAGGAGGTCATCGATCTCGCCGACGACCTGGAGGCGAATGTTTTCGGCCTTTGGTGCTTTGGTGACGTACGCCGTGATCGCGGTCCATCCGTCTATCAGGTAGCTGACCTGCGTGTCAGACTCGCTGCCGAGCCGTTCCATGCCCGCGCGGACCGTGTGCCAGTCGCTGTCGGTGAGAAGGCTGCCGGTCCAGTCAGAGACTCGCTCCAGAAACTGGCGCACCTGCTCCGGGTCGCGCACTCGACAGGTGATCTCTCGGAGGTGCTGTCGGTTCGAGACCGGTGGCGCCTCGAAGGGCTGTTTCCGGAGCCGAGTTCCACACCAGGGGCAGTGGCGAATCGCGATGTAGCTCGAGCCGCCATCGTGGATGGGAAGGCCGATCCGGCCGCTGTCATCGCGGAAGATGACCGCATCGGCGCAGTGGAGTGGGTCCCGGTGCAGGCGACACTCGAAGTCGAGGTGCTCGGCGAGGGCGGTGCAGCAAAGGTCCCGCGGCCGGCGTCGAAGAATGTTGCGGGTGATCCTCGGCAGGAGGCTGGCGATGGCGGGCACCGGGAGATCTTGGCCCATGGCGCTGTCGTCCCGCGCCTCAGTTTCTTACCGAGACTCCTCGGCCGACGCGAGTGACGTCTCGGCCGACGTACCTGACGTCTCGGCGGATGGCTGACGGGGCGACCCCTCGCGGAGGCCGCCCCGTCGCAGATCGACTCAGGCGTACGGCCGGATGGCGTCGATGATCCGGGTCCAGTTCTCGGCGCCGTACCCACGCGAGCGGGCCCAGGTGTAGTGGGCCTGGACGGCGCGGGGGAGGTCGGTGTCGATGCCGGCGGCTTCGCTGGCCTCGACGAGGTGGTCGGTGGTGGCGCCCATCATGGTGACGGTGCTCAGGTGGCCGGGGTGCTTGCCGGCCTCGAGCTGGGCGCCGAGGTCCTCGCCGGCGGCGAGCATGGGCGGGATGCCGGCGAGGGTCTGCATGAGCTCCGGAATCGCGGCGGAGGGCTTGATGCCGCCCGTCTCCAGCAGCGCCACGGCGTGGAGCAGCGAGGAGAGGGAGGTGAGGAAGATGTCCAGGTTGGCCTGGTACATCAGCTGGGCGAGCCCGGGGTCCTCACCCAGGTAGCGGACCGACCCGATCCGGGCCAGCGCGTCCTCGTGCCGCGACAGCACCTCGGCGGGACCGCTGACATAGACGTACGCGTCGGGGGTGCCGACCATCGGGGCGGGGACCATCACGCCGCCGGTCAGGAAGGTGGCGCCGTGGCCGGTGACCCACTCGCTGCCCTGGCGGGTGCGCTCGGGGGCCTCGGAGCTGAGGTTGACGACCGTACGTCCGGCGAGCTCGTCGGTGGCGGAGCCGAGCACGTCGTACATCGCTTGGTAGTCGGTCAGGCTGAGCACGATCAGGTCGCTGGCGGCGACGGCCTTCGCCGGGGAGTCGGCCAGCTGGGCGCCGGCGGCGACGACCTCGTCGGCACGCGAGGCGGTGCGGTTCCATACGGTCACCGGATGCCCGGCGGCGAGCAGACTGTGGACCATCGCCTGGCCCATGGGGCCGAGGCCGATGACGGTGACGGGGGTGCGAGTTTCGTTCATGGCACCATCCTCACCAATCGCCTACGATTGCGGGAGTACCCACTATTTACTGGGGTACTTACCAGAAGGTGAGTGAGGAAGACCCCCATGACGAAGAAGGCCCGAAGCGGTCCCTACATCTGCGGCATCGACGCCGCGCTCGACGTGGTCAGCGGGAAGTGGAAGGGGCTGATCCTGTGGGAGCTCGACAACTATGGCGTACGCCGCTTCGCCGAGCTCCGACGCGGCCTGCCCGGAGTCAGCGAGAAGATGCTGACCCAGCACCTGCGTGAGATGGAGCAGGACGGGCTGGTGCACCGCGAGGTGTACGCCGAGGTGCCGCCGCGGGTGGAGTACTCGCTGACCGAGCACGGCCGCAGCCTCAACGCCGCGCTCGGGCCGCTCGGCGCCTGGGGCATGGACCGCCTCGTCCGCGAGCGCACCGAGCTGGTCGAGCATCGCGACGCCGGCCTGCTGCCTCGACCGTCGTAACCCGCCTCAGGCCGGTCGAGCCTCCGACGCGACGGGCCGGGTCGGCAGCCCCGCGGAGGCCAGCAGGGCCAGCTTCTCCGCATCGGGTGAACCGGCGTCGGGGTGGTAGACGACGAGCATCAGATCATCCGTGCCACCGATCGTCAGCCGCTCCCGGTTGAGGGTGAGCTCGCCGACCTGCGGATGGTCCATGCGGATCGGGGCGCCGGTCTGGGCGCGTACGTCATGGCGTGCCCACAGCTGCCGGAACCGGGCGCTGGCCAGGGAGAGCTCACCGATGAGCTCGATGAACCGCGGGTCGTCGATGTCGGTGCCGACGGCCTGGCGCAGGTTGCCGACGAAGCACTCGGTCATCGACTCCCACTCCGGGTGGAACGACTGCTGGCCCGGGTCGAGGAACTGGTCGCGCAGCTGGTTGCCGCCCGCGGCCAGCCGTGGCGAGAGCGCGCGAGCCAGGTCGTTGGCGGCCAGGATGTCGAAGTAGCGCCCCTCGATGAACGCGGGCTGCGCCAGCGAGTCGAGCAGCTTAAGCGCTCCGGGCGGGACGGTCTCCTTGCGCCGGCGCCGACGACGGCGGGGAGCCTCGGCGACCAGCGACATCATGTGGGCGGTGTGGTCGTCGTCGAGCTGGAGCACCCGGGCGATCGACTCGAGCACCTGCACCGACGGGTTGCGGTCGCGGCCGCGCTCCAGGCGCAGGTAGTAGTCCGCGCTGATCCCGGCCAGCATCGCGACCTCCTCGCGGCGCAGCCCGGGGACCCGGCGTACGCCCGAGACCGGGATGCCCGCGGCCTCCGGCGTCACCAGCGCCCGCCTGGCCTGGAGGAACGCCCCCAGCGGATTCGTCGCCTCGCTCATGTTCGCAGCCTCACCTCCCCAGCCTAGGTGAGGAGGCCAGGACGCTGCCGCCGCCTTCGCAGAGTCGAGACGCTCGCGGTTCTCTCCATCAGCGGTGGTCGGCTGGCGCGGTGGCATCCTGTGGACCGCGCGCAAGGACGTAGATGAACAGGACGGCCATCACCGCGGCGCCGGCCCACATGGCGTGCTGCCAGCCGTCGACGAACGACTCCTGTGCCGCGCGGACCAGCGCGTGGGCCTGAGGGCCGGCGCCGTCGGCCGCGGCCACTGCGTTCGCGACGCCCTCGCGGGCGGTGTCCGCGATGTCGTTCGGTACGCCACCGAGTCGATCGTCGATTGCGCTCTTGTAGCCGGCAGACAGGATGGCTCCAAGGAGGGCGATTCCCAGGGCGGTGCCGAACTCGCGGGTGACGTCGTTGAGTGCGGATGCGACCCCTTGGCGCTCGCGGGGCAGCGAGCTGGTGATCGCCTCGGTGGATGGCGTCATGGACAGCCCCATCCCGACACCCATGGCGAGCATGCCGGGCAGGACCGCGATGTAGCCGCCCTCGACGGAGACCAGGCTGGCCATGAGTGCGAGTCCGACGCCGACGAGGAAGATGCCGGCAGCCGTTGTGACGCGCGCACCGACGCGGGTGGCGACGTTCGGGGCGAGGCCGGAGGCAAGCATCATCAGCAAAGCCATCGGCATCATAGCCAAGGTGGCTCGCAGTGCGGACCACCCCAGCACAGCTTGAAGGAACGGGAAGAGCACCACGAAGATCCCGGCCTGCACCCCGAAGACCGCCAGCAGCGCGACCGATCCGCTGGCCAAACCGCGCTCACCGAAGAGCCGGACGTCGAGCAGAGGTGACGTTTGGCGCAGCTCCCATGCGACGAAGCCGACGGCGGCGAGGATGCCGCCGACCAGTCCGATCACGGTCGCGGGCTCGGTCCAGCCGTGTACAGGGCCCTCGTGGAGGGCAAAGATCAGCCCGAGCACGGCGAGGATCGAGGTGGCCGAGCCGATGGTGTCGAACCGGTGTTCGGTGTGCTCGCGCGAATTGGGCACCGACCGCACGATCAGCGCGACCGCAACCAGGACCAGCGCAACCGGCAGGATGAACAGCCAGCGCCAGCTGGCGACGTCAACGAGCAGGGCGGACAGGAACATGCCGAGGATGCCGCCACCGCCGGCGACACCGGTCCACACTCCGATGCCTTTGGCGCGTTCCTCCTCGGGGAAGGTCGAGGTGATGACCGCCAGGGTGACCGGCATGATCATGGCTGCCCCCACACCGGAGGCGAAGCGGGAGACGAGCATCATCTCCGAGGAGTTGGCCAGCCCGGCCGCCACGTTCGCGGCACCGAAGACGGCCAGTCCTGCGAGCAGCACGGGCTTGCGGCCGACCCGGTCGCCGAGCGCGCCCAGCGGCAGCAGTAGCGCGGCGAGGCTGATCGTGTAGAGGTTGATGAACCACAGGACAGTGCTCTGTGAGGCGTCGAACTCGACGGCGAGGTCGGGCTGGGCGACGTTGAGGCCGGTGACCGAGGCGATCACGGCCATCAAGGCGATGCAGACCGCGATCAGAATTGCGCGGCGCTGCCGTGCGTCGTGGATGGCCGAGTCGCCCGCGCCGACTGGCTCACCGTGGCCGACACCGAAAACAGGTGGGTTCGTGCTCAATGGACTTCCTTTCACAACCTGCACAGCGGCAGGACGAAGTGTCGCCGGGTCCCGGAGAAGGAACCGGCGTGCTGGATGGCTCAGTGCCGTCGGGTCGCCCGAACGACGACGTCGTGCAGGGTCACTGGGCTGCGAGCGTGGCCCGACAGGGTGCGCTGCGACTCCTCGGCAGTGACGACGTCCCATGCGGCGGGATCGAGTC
Organism: Nocardioides sp. NPDC000445; assembly: GCF_040300245.1. NCBI lineage: Bacteria > Bacillati > Actinomycetota > Actinomycetes > Propionibacteriales > Nocardioidaceae > Nocardioides > Nocardioides sp. NPDC000445. Next base: position 61,259 of record NZ_JBEPDH010000026.1, read on the forward strand.
GCGCCGTGATGTCGGCGGTGGTCGCCGACGCCGAGGCCGGCGGTTCACCCCCACCGTCCGTGTGTCCATGTCCATGTCCGTGGTGGAGGTGGCCGACGATCAGAAGGGTGCCGCCCTTTGAGACCCAGGAGGCGACGCGGTCGTAGAACTCCAGTTGCGGCATCGCGGGATGCGCGTAGTGCGTGGTCACCAGGTCGTACGTCGTGCCCGGCTCCCATGTGGTCAGGTCAGCCTGGACCCACTGCACCTGATCTGCGACGCCGCTTGCGGCAGCTCGCTCGGCCGCACGGGTCAGAGCCTCCTCAGCGATGTCGGCGCCAGTGACCTGCCAGCCGCGGGACGCGAGCCAGATCGCCTCTGCTCCCGCACCACAGCCCGCATCGAGCGCCGTCCCGGGCTCCAGGGTGTCGATCTCTCGCATCAGGTGTGGGTTGGGCGGGCTGACCGCCATGGGGATCGGGGATCCGGCGCGGTCGCTCTGCCAGTGCTCGTCCCAGTAGTCCCGGTCGAATGAGTGCCTCATCGGCTCGCTCCGTCGCCCGGCATCGTGTCCTGCCATTTCGTTCCTCCATCTCGACCGCCGACCATCGTGCGACGGCCACGTGATTCGATGGTGCTCACGAGAAGGCGGATTGGCAAACAATGTTGCCGAATGGAAAAATGATCGGCATGGAACACTCACCCGATCACACCCTCGACGCGGTGGGGCCACGACTCAAGCACCTCCGCCAACGTCGTGGCATCACCCTCAGTGACCTGGCTGAGGAGACCGGGATCTCGACCAGCACGCTGTCCCGGCTCGAGGCAGGTCTGCGTCGTCCAACCCTGGAGCAGCTACTTCCCCTCGCGCGCGCCTACGGCGTCACCCTCGACGAACTCGTCGACGCACCGCCTACCGGGAACCCGCGCATCAACCTGCGACCCATCGCATGTGCGGACGGCTCCACGATCCTGCCCCTCACCCGCAGGCCGGGGGGCATTCAGGCGTACAAGTTCGTCCTCCCCACTGGCCGCGACGATGCCGAACCGGACCTGCGCACTCACGATGGATACGACTGGGTGTACGTCCTCAACGGCAGGCTCCGGCTCGTGCTCGGCGAGCACGACCTCATCCTCGAGCCGGGCGAGGCAGCGGAGTTCGACACGCGTACGCCGCACTGGTTCGCCGCCACCAGCTCGGGACCGGTGGAGTACCTCAGCCTGATCGGAAAGCAGGGCGAACGCGCCCATGTTCGAGCCGCACCCAGGGTGCCCAGCTCGAGCTAGAGGTTGTGAATCTCGACAACCTGCCGGCCCACGCCTGGGTCCGCCGCAAGCGCAGCGGGGGTCCTGTCAGGACCCGGTCTGACCAGGGCTCTGGGTGGTCGGCGCGAGCGTGCCTAGCGTCGAAGTCGGCCCGACCGGGCCACGTACCGAGAAGGAAACAGAGATGACCGTCGCACTCATCACCGGCGCCAACAAGGGCATCGGCTTCGAGACCGCCCGCCAGCTCACCGACGCCGGCTATGACGTCTACGTCGGAGCACGAGACGTCGAACGGGGCGAGAAGGCGGCCGCCGAGATCGGCGCGCGCTTCGTACGGCTCGATGTCACCGACGACGCATCGGTCGCCGCCGCGCTGGCCGGCATCGAGGAGATCGAGGGCCGCCTCGACGTACTCGTGAACAACGCCGGCGTCCTCGTCGCCGACCCGCTCGACGGGCCGACCGCGCTACGCGTCTTCGACATCAACGCCGTCGGGATCCTCCGTGTCACCGAGGCCGCGCTGCCGCTGCTGCGCCGCTCGGAGAGCCCGCGGGTGGTCAACGTGTCCAGCAGCATGGGCTCGTTCTGGGCCAACACCACCCCGGGTCGGGTCGAGCAGGGCATGTTCCTGCCGCTGTACGCCGCGTCCAAGGCCGCCGCGACCATGCTGACCGTGCAGTACGCCAAGGCCCATCCCGACATCAGGTTCAATGCCGTCGAGCCCGGCCCCACGGCCACCGACATGACCGCCGGCTTCGGCATCGACGACATCGCCGCCTCGCCCGCGGAGAGCGCGAAGACCGTCGTACGCCTCGCCATCCTGGGTGCCGACGGACCGACCGGGACGCTTCAGGACAAGGACGGCGAGCTCGCGTGGTAGTGGTCACATCCGGCGGTTATCGGCCGTTCGCGATTTGGGCGGGGGAGCGAGGACTTGTGAACCTGAGGTAATGAGCCAAGTAAAAAGTGAGGCCACCGCCGGCGATGCCGGCGAGCGGTCTTTCCTGGGGCAGCCACGCGTCCTCGCCAACCTGTTCGGCGTCGAGCTGTGGGAGCGGTTCAGCTTCTACGGCATGCAGGGCATCCTGGCGATCTACCTCTACTACTCCGTGGCGGAGGGTGGTCTCGGGATCAGCGAGCCGGTCGCGCTCGGGATCGTCGGTGCGTACGGCGGCGCGGTCTACCTCTCGACCATCATCGCGGCCTGGATCGCCGACCGCCTGCTCGGCGCGGAGCGTACGCTCTTCGCCTCTGCCTGGCTGGTCGTCTTCGGCCACCTCGGGCTCGCCCTGATCCCGGGGATCGCCGGGGTCGGGGTCGGGCTGGTGCTGATCGCGCTCGGCTCGGGCGGGGTGAAGGCGAACGCCTCCTCCCTGGTCGGCACCCTGTACGCCGCCGGCGACGAGCGACGCGACGCCGGGTTCTCCCTCTTCTACCTGGGCATCAACCTGGGCGCCCTGGTCGGCCCGCTGCTGACCGGCCTGCTGCAGAAGCAGTGGGGCTTCCACGTCGGCTTCGGGCTGGCGGCTATCGGCATGATCCTCGGCCTGGTGCAGTACGCCCTGGGCCGCAGCGCGCTTCCCGACGAGAGCCGCGTCGTCCCCAACCCGCTTCCCGCCGCCGAGCGAGGCCGCTGGATCGCCATCGCCGTCGCCGCCGTGGCGGCGATCGTCGTGCTCTGCCTGACCGGCGTCATCACCGCGCCTCGACTGGCCAACATCGTGATCGGCATCAGCGCGGTCGCCGCGGTCGCGCTCTTCGCCGTCATCCTGCTGAGCAGCCAGGTCACCGCCATCGAGCGGAGCCGGGTGTGGGCGATGGTGCCCCTCTTCATCGCCTCCGCGGTCTTCTGGTCGCTCTACCAGCAGCAGTTCACCGTGATGGTGGTCTACTCCGACCAGCGCCTGGACCGCGACATCTTCGGCTGGGAGATGCCGGTCTCCTGGGTCAACTCGATCAACCCGGTCTTCATCATCCTGCTCTCCGGGGTCTTCGCGGCTCTGTGGACCAAGCTCGGCTCCCGTCAGCCGTCGACGCCGGTGAAGTTCGCGATCGGCACGATCCTGATGGGCATCGCGTTCTGGGTGTTCCTGCTGATGCCGAGCGGTGAGCACACCGTGCCGCTGATCGGCCTCGCGTTCATCCTGCTGCTCTTCACCCTCGCCGAGCTGCTGCTCTCCCCGGTCGGTCTCTCCCTGGCCACCAAGCTCGCCCCCGAGCGCTTCCGCACCCAGATGATGGCCTTGTTCTTCCTCTCCGTCGCCCTCGGTACCGCGATGTCCGGTCGCCTCGCGGAGTTCTACGACGTGAGCGACGACAGCGGCTTCTTCTGGTGGGTCGGCCTCGCCTCCGTCGTCGTCGGCGTCCTGCTGCTCATCGGCAACCGGCCCATCCGGCGGCTGATGGCCGGCGTGCACTGATCTCCGCGACGTACGCGTCCGAGGGGGTGTCCCGGGCGAACGAAAATTCGTTCGCCCGGGTCACGACCTGGACACGGGTCAGGCGTTCTTCCGGCGGCGGGTGAGGAAGGCCCCGACGCCCCCGATGCCGGCGAGCAGCCCGCCGACGGCGAGGAGCGCGCCGTTCGGACCGCCCGTGTTCGGCAGGTTCCCAGCCAGACCGGCATCGATCCGGGTCGGGACCTCGGAGTCAGCCTTGGAGTCGGCCTTCGTGCCGGCCTTGGTGCTGGCGTCCTTGACGACCGCCGCGCACTTCTCCGACTTGTCGGTCTTGGTCTCGTAGACAGCCGGGACGACGACCGTGACCGAAGAGGCAGGCGAGTCCACCACCGTGACGTCCGATGCCGGGCGGTCCTCCACCGTGCGGGTGTCGACCAGGTCCCAACCCTCAGGCTCGTCGGCGGTCCAGGATGCGTCGGCCAGGTTCGTGGTCGGCTCACCGTCTTCGACGAAGTAGAGCGTGACGTCGGGGTCGGTGTAGGCCTCCTTCGTGGTCACGGTCTGCTGGTACTGCTCGCCGATCTGGGACAGGTTCAGCGGGTTGTCCTCGCCCTCCTGACCGTCCTCATCGGCCGGGGTGCCCGGCGTGGTGGTCCAGGCGGTGAAGTGGTCCCACTGCCACGGGCCGAAGACGGCAGGAGTGGCCTCCTCGACCACGATGGTCTCGGTCCAGGCCTCTTTGTCCACGACGGTCTCGGTCCAGGCCTCTTTGTCCACGACGGTCTCGGTCCAGGCCTCCTTGTCCACGACCGTCTCGTCCCACGCCTCCTGGTCCACGACGGTGACGGTCTCGGTCAGGTCGCCCTCGGCGAAGCGGACCCAGCCCAGGTCGCCGTGCTCGTCCTCGCCGTTCCAGTCCGGCGTGTTCAGGTAGCGGACCTTGCCGGTCTGCTTCTGCCTGTAGGCGTAGCCACGGGCCGTGACGCGAGTCTCCTCGTGGGTGACCGCCTCGTGGTGGACGACGTGCGTCTCGGCTGGGTGCTCGACCGTGTGGGTCTCAGCCGGGTGCTCGACCGTGTGGGTCTCAGCCGGGTGCTCGATGGTGTCGGTCACCGCGGCGGTGCCGGGCGTGTAGGTCCGGGTGTAGACCGAGTTGCGGAACTGGTCCTCGGTGACAGCCTCGTGGCTCTCACCCTTGACCACCTTCGAGAAGCGGGACTCCTCGTGGGACACCGCGTCGGTGTGCTCCACGTGCGTGACCGCAGGCGTGACCGTGGTGGTCGTCTTCTCGTCGGCGACCTTGACCTGCGAGGTCACGGTGGTCGTCTTGCAGTCCTGCGCGGCCTGAGCCCCCGGGGCTGCCACGACTGAGGCGACTCCGGCAACGGCTACAGCTGCGAGGCCGATCTTGGTGGAGTTGTGCATGTTCATGGGCGGGTTCCTTGCTGGGTTTGTGGTCCGTGCCTGTGGTGAGCAGGCAGGGCTGAGGTACCCGAGACCGGGCGGGCGGACAGGGATGCCCGTGTCGCGGTCGGCCTGGGCCGATCTCGGGTGGATCGTCCGGACCTCTTGAAACCGAGGAGCAAAGTGCGGCGCGTGGGCCGCCTCGGCGAGGCCTGTGAGAGGAGGGTCTCCCGGGGGTGTCTCAGCGGGTTGCGGGAATTCTCTGCGCCTACTCAATTTTGGGGTAGACGGGACCTTCGACTCCCTTGCGCCCGACCTGACTGGGGACCAAAGTCGGGTGGTCTCCGTCTTCCCCCGGAGTAGCCGACGTAGCCTGGAGGCATGAGCTCGGACGACGATCTGTACGCCGATGTCCCAGCCCTCGATGAGCGGTCACGACGAGCGCTCACGGTTGCCGAGAAGTGGATCGGGCACGGCATCGAGGGAGTCGCGATCGGGGCCGCAGACGATGGCGGCCCGGCGGTCGTGGTCTACGCCCTCGACCCGGCCTCGGCCGCGGTGCGGTCCTTGCCGCAGGAGTGCGAGGGACTGCCGGTGCGGGTGGAGACCGGAGACGCCTTCGGACCCGAAGGCTGAGTGCGTCTTCGGCCTTTCGCGTGGTGACCGGTGTCGTTCAGGTCCGGTTCGGGTCGCCTCGGGTGACGTCGACGTACTCGATCTCGATCGTCGAGAGGTCGAGGCCGGGGGCCGGCCCGAGGATGCCCTCGACGATCTCGAGGATCTGCGGGCGCAGGGTGTCGGCGAGCGGGTGGAGCTCGACGCCGTACCGGGCGACGAGGCGGATGTCGATGCCGGTCAGGCGGCTGTCGTCGACGCGTAGGTCGATGGCGTCCGGCGCGTGGGTGGGGTGCTCCTGGAGCAGTCGGCGCAGCGCCGAGGTGACGACGCGTGCGGAGACGTACGTCTCGGAGCCCTGCTCATCGCGCGCCGGCGTGCCCTGACCGGTGAAGGTGAGGATCGGCTCGGACGGGATGACGATGGCGCGTACGCGCGACATGATCGAGCCGGCCAGGTCGACCCACCCGGGAGGCTGCTCGGCACGGGCGGCGCGGATGGCGCGGCCGAGGGGGCTGGGATCTAGCGCCATCGGGCCATCCTCTCCGCGAGTGTGCGTCGTCCGCGGTACAGGTGTCCACGGACGGCGCCGATCGGCATGGCCAGGGCGATGGAGATCTCCTCGTAACTCATCTCTTCGACCTCCCGCAACAGCCAGGTCGCCCTTTGATGCCACGGCAGTTCGTTCAATGCTAGCTGCAACGCTTCCAGAAGCTCGGCGTCCAGAACAGACTGCAGCGGGTTGTCCGGCGCGGCCGGCGTCAGCCGCGACATCAGCCCGTCGTCGATCGGGGTCGCGCGCCGGTTGCGCTGAAGATCTGCCGCGCGCCGGTGCACGAGACGGATCAGCCAGGTGCGCAACGAGGACCGCCCCGCGAAGCCCGACAGACTCTTCCAGGCCGAGACGAACGCCTCCTGGGTCGCTTCGGCGGCGTCGCTGGCGTCGCCGATCAGGTGGAGTGCGTACCGGTACATGGCGGGGCCGTGGCGATCCACGATCTCCCGGAACGCCTCGTGGTCGCCCAGGCGGGCGGCGCGCACCAGTGCCTCATCCGTCGCCAATGGCTCCGATGACGCCTGCGATTTCGACATTGCCCCCGAGTTCCTCGTCTGCTGCCACGCAAGGGGCAGAGTCTGGATAGGAGAGTTCTACCATCCCCAAGCAAAGAGATGTGATCTAGAACACACTGGAATTCCTGTGACACATCGGGCCGAGGCTGCGACTAACCAGCGTCAGATCAACCGAACACGATCAGGAAGGTGCTTCTCATGGCGCAGACGAAGTCGGAGACCACGAGCTTGTCGACGAGGACCGACGGTCAGCTGGACCGGACGGACTCGGGTGCTCTGGTGAGCGAGTATGGACGTACGTCGATCGCCGACACCGTGGTCTCGAAGATCGCGGGGATCGCTGCTCGGGAGATCAGCGGTGTGCACGACCTCGGCGGCGGTGCGGCGCGTGCCGCCGGCGCGATCCGCGAGCGGATCCCGGGCTCGCGCACGAACATGGGCCAGGGCGTCGCGGTCGAGGTGGGGGAGCGGCAGGCAGCCGCCGACCTAGACATCGTCGCCGAGTACGGCACCTCGATCCCCGACCTCGCGAGCGCGATCCGCCGCAACGTGAAGGCCTCCGTCGAGCGCATGACCGGCCTCGAGGTCACCGAGGTCAACATCACCGTGCACGACGTCTTCCTCGAGGACGACGCCCGCGACTCGGACCCGGACGCCGGCCGGCGGGTGGAGTGACCGTGCAGGCCGACCCCGACCCACGCGACGGCGCCGAGCCGGACGAGCCGGACGTGCCGGACGTTGCGGACGTGGTGGCGGCGGCTGTGCTCGCGGTGCCCGGTGTCCATGACCTGCATGCCGGCGTCGCCGGGGAGGTGGCCACCTACCTCCCCGGGCGCCGGGTCAACGGGATCAGGATGCGCGAGCCCGGCTGCTCGGTCCACGTCGTCCTCGACTGGGGAGTCCCCGTCATCGGCACCACCGACGCGGTGCGTGACGCGGTCCGGCCGCTCGTGTCGGGCCCAGTGGACATCACGGTGGAGGACATCCTCCCGCCCGGCAGCACAGGCTCGGCTACGGCCTGACCGCTTCGACCTCTGAAGGAGAACATGTCATGACCAACTCGACACTAGGCCTGGTCGCCGGACTGCTGCTCACGATCGCGATCGTCACCGGGGGCCTCGTCGGCCTGCTGCTGGCCGTCGTGCTCGGCGGCGCCGGCTACCTGATCGGTGGCCACGTCGACGGCGAGCTCGACCTGGGCAGCCTGCTGCGAGGACGCCGTGATTGAGTCCCCGACACGTCCGATGCCGACCACCGATGACGGCACGCACGACGCCGACACCGTCGAGGACCGGGGCACGCTGGACGTACGCAACAAGGCCCTCCAGCGGATCGTCGAGCACATCGTGCTGCAGGTCCCGGGGACGGTGACCCATCGCAGCACGCTCGGTCGCATCACCGGCATGGCGCTGCCCAAGGCCGAGATCACGACCGAGGGCCGCGCCGCCCGGGTGAAGGTCGACATCGCGATGGCCTGGCCCGGCAACCTCTCCCAGGTCGCCACGACCGTGCGGGACACCGTACGTCAGGATGCGTTCCGCCTCTCGGGCATCCAGATCCGCAGCGTGGACGTCACCGTGCACGCGGTCGACCCGGCGGCCTCCGACGACACCGACAGGAGGGTGGAATGAGCACCGACACCATCGAACAGACCGAACCCGTGGCCCGTCCGGCGGCACCGCGTACGCAGCCACGCCGCGCACCGGTAGCGGTCGCGACAGCGATCGTGCTCGCCCTCGTGCTGATCGCGTTCGCCGTGGTCGCGGTCCTGGAGCTCGCGCTCAGCCAGGGTTGGGCGGCCGGCACGCCGCTGGCCCCCGACCTGGTCGAGGGTCTCGACGGCGTACGCGCTTCCGTCGGGCTGGCGATCGGCGGCGGGGTCATCACGCTCGTCGGGCTGGTGCTGCTCTGGCTCGGGCTCAGGCCCGGCCGGCGTACGCATCTGCGCGTCGCCGGCGATGCCGACCTGTGGCTCTCGCCCGGCGCGGTCGCCGCCATCGCCCAGGAGACCGCCGACCGGCTCCCCGGGGTGGTCTCGGCCGAGTCGTCACTGCGGTCACGGCGTCGCGTCGTCGTCGACATCGTCGCTCAGGACGCGGCCGCGGTGGCCGAGCACGTGAGCGCCGTCCTCGACGACCAGGTCGGCCGGCCGACCGGAGCCGGCATCAAGGTACGAGCCACGGAGGTTCCCCGATGACTCCCCGCATGATCAGGATCGACCGTGCCGTGACCCTGCTCGTGGCGATCCTTCTGGTCGCCCTGGGCCTGCTGATGGTCGACTGGCACTACCGATGGGTCTTCGGCACCTACCCGACCGAGCTCTCCACCGGGCCGGCCCGTGAGGTCGTGACCGCGGGCTGGTTCCCCTGGGCGCTCGCCGCGGCAGGCATCGTCCTCGGGTTCCTCGGGCTGATGTGGCTGCTGGCGCACCTGCGCCGGCGCGGCCCCTCGACCCTGCGACTGCGGACGAGCGACGAGACCGGTCGCGTCCAGGCCGATCTCCGCTCGATCGCCGATACCTCCGGGGGTAGGCTCGAGAGTATGGCTGCCCTCACCGGCGTCACCGGAACGGTCGTCACCATCCGGTCACGGCCGGTGATCCTGCTGCGTGGACGGGTCGATCCCGTCGCCTCGACCGCGTCGATCACCGACGCCGCCGAGATCTGCACCCGCGACCTGGCTGCGGCGTTCCCCGACCAGGCGATCACCTGCCGGATCCTGGTCGACTCGCCGCGGCGTGGCAAGGCGCGGCAGCAGTCCAACGTTCGCGTGCGCTGACGGCACCCCTGGACCCCTCACCATCCATCACGACACAACCGAAGGAGACCGACGATGAGCATGATCGACAAGGCCAAGAACGCTGCCAAGGGGGCTCTCGGCAAGGCCAAGGTGGTTACCGGGAAGACGACGAACAACCGCTCCCTGCAGGCCGAGGGAAAGATGGATCGGGCCAAGGCCTCGGCCAAGAACACCGTCGAGGACGTCAAGGACAAGTTCAAGAAGTAGAAGTCCTCTCGATGCTCCTGATGACGGCGTGACCCGAGCGGGGGCGGGGTCACGCCGTCGCCAGGAGCATCGAGCTGTCTCACTCGGGACGCGTGGGGGCGCCCGGGGAGGCATCAGCCACAGCGACCTCGCGCCGCCAGGCCGCGACGGCGACGGCGCCGAGCAGCACCGGCACAGCCACGGTGTACACCCGCCACACGAGGATCCCGGCCACGGCCGCAGCCTCGATCTCGAGGCCACCGGCTTCGACCAGGGTGGCGAGGAGGAGGGCGTCGACGATGCCGATCCCCCAGAGAGGGAACACGGTGAACGGGAAGGCGAACAGGTAGGCGATCGCGATCCATACGAGGCTCACCTCGTCCGCCGTGACCCCGACGAAGCGTAGGCACAGCGTGAGCGCGGCGAAGTCGACGACCATCATGCCGACCTGAGAGAGCACCGCCAGGGGAAACCCGCTGTGGAACCGCTCGCTGATGTCGGCACGGAAGTTCTGGCACCTGTCGGCCCAGCGGTCGGGGTCGACCGTCTTCCGGAACCGGCGCACGATCAGCCCAGCGCGGGTTCCGACGGCGCGCGCGAGCGCGTCGCTGCGTACGATCATGAGAACGATCACGAGGGTGGCGACCGCGATCGCGATGCTGAGCAGCTCGAGCAACCGGAACGACGCATCCTCGCCGATGGCCAGCAGCAGCATGAATCCGACGAGCGGAGCCGAGAACCTCGCGACGTAGAACGTCAGCGAGTTCATCACGGTGCCGGCGAGGCCCTTGGCGGGACTGACCCCCCACGACTTGAACATCGCGACCCGAAGCGCGATGTCGCTCGGTGGCGGAGCGATGAGGTACATCAGCGTCGCGCCGAGGTCGTTGATGGTGGCCCGGTAGAACGTCACGCCGCGGATGAAGAAGCTCAGCGGCATCGCCAGCAGGATCTGGCGCGCCACCACGATGACGAGCAGCACGAGGTGATGCCACCAGCTGAGGTGCGTCAGCGCGTCCTGGGCCGCCTCCCAGTCGACCCGTCCGATCAGGCCCACGATGGTGACGGTGCTGAGCGCGGCCACCACCAGCAGGACGATGCGCGTGATCCAGGCACGACGTCCGGGGCGGGCGTCGCTGACGTCGGGGCTCTCCGATGTGCTCACTGCGCGGCCGCGATGTCTCAGAACTCCACGGGATCGCGGCTGATCGGGCAGGTCATACAGTGTCCGCCACCGCGGCCCCGGCCGAGCTCGGCGCCCACGATGGTGATGACCTCGACCCCCGCCTTGCGCAGCAGCGTGTTGGTGAGGGTGTTGCGGTCGTAGGTGAACACCACGCCGGGCTCGAGCGCGACCGCGTTGTTGCCGCTGTCCCACTGCTGCCGCTCGGACTGGTAGACGTCCCCGCCGGTGTCGATCACCTGGAGCTCGGGCAGCCCGAGGGCCTGCGCCACGACGTCGACGAAGGCCGCGTCGCCGTGGTCGATCACCTCGACCCCGGGTGACCTGTCGGAGGGCACCAGCGTGAACGTGTGGACCGCGTCCATGATCGTCGGATAGAGCGTGACGATGTCGCGGTCGACGAACGTGAACACGGTGTCGAGGTGCATGGCCGCCCGCAGCTTCGGCATCCCGGCGACGATGACCTTCTCCGCGGCACCCTGCTCGAAGAGGGCTTTGGCGACCTGGGTGATCGCCTGGCGGGAGGTGCGTTCGCTCATGCCGACGAGGACCACCCCGTTGCCGACCGGCATCACGTCGCCGCCCTCGAAGCTGGCCTGTCCCCAGTCCTTCTCGGGGTCGCCCCACCACACGGTCGAGCCGACGTAGTCGGGATGGTGCTGGTAGATGGCCTTGTAGAGGAGCGTCTCGTCCTTGCGGGCCGGCCAGTAGAGCGGGTTCATGGTCAGCCCGCCGTACAGCCAGCAGGTCGTGTCCCGGGTGTAGAGCGTGTTCGGCAGCGGCGGCATCAGATACTCCCGGGCACCGGTCGACTCCCGCGCGAGGCTGACGTAGTCGGAGCGGAAGTCGCCGGGCAGGTCGTTGGTCGCGAGGCCACCGATGAGGAACTCCGCCAGCTGCCGGTCCGAGACCGACTCGAGGTACGTGCGGGTGTCGTCGACCAGCCCCAGACCGACCCGGTTGGGCACGATCTTGCGGTCGAGGATCCAGTCCTTGGCGCCGGCCACCGCGAGCGTCTGTGCCAGCAGGTCGTGCAGCTCGACGACCTCGACGCCACGCTGGGTCAGCTTGTTCACGAAGTCGGCGTGGTCGCGCTGGGCGTTCTCGACCCACATGACGTCGTCGAAGAGCAGTTCGTCGTTGTTGCTGGGAGTGAGCCGGCGGTGGGCCAGGCCTGGTGCGCAGACGAGCACCTTCCTGAGCCTGCCGACCTCGGAGTGGACGCCGTACGCGGACTCCTGCTCGGACATGGGATGCCTTTCTGTCGGGGGTGGAGATCAGAGGGAGATCCGGCCGGTCCACAGGCCGACGACGCCGATCGCCGCTCCGATGAGGATCGCGACCAACAGCGCGATCTCGGTGGGACTGAAGATCCTCCTGCCACGCTCGCTGCGGGCCTTGACGTACAGCAGCGACGCCGGCGCGAGGATCAGCGTCATCAGCAGAACGAACTTCAGTCCGGCGGCGTCGAAGAGGAAGATCGTGTACGCCGTCGCGATGCCGGCCACGATCGTCTCCTTGCGACGTACGCCGGCCGACACCCCTTCGTACGCCTCGCCGGTCAGGCCGAGCTTGAGTGCGTACGCGGCGGCCAGCAGGTAGGGCAGGATCGCCAGGCTCGTGGCGAGATCGAGCATGAAGTTGAGCGCGTCGTTGACGAACAGGGTGAGCGCGAGGAGCCCCTGAACAGCCAGCGACGTCACCACGAGCGCGGTGATCGGGGTGCCGTTCCGGTTCTCGTGCCCCAGGAAGGCGGGCATGTCGTCGGAGCGGGCCGGGACGTACATGACCTCCGCCGCCATCAGCGTCCAGGCGAGGTACGCGCCGAGCACCGACACGATCACCGCGACGCTGATGAACACCTCGCCCCAGTCGCCGACCACCGACTCGAAGACGCCGACCATCGACGGCTGCCGGGTGGCGGCCAGCTCGGGCTGCGGGACGACGGAGTAGCTGGACAGGGTGACCAGCGCGAAGATCGAGAGCACGCTGAGGAAGCCGAGCACGGTCGCCTTCCCGACGTCCTCGCGCTTCTTGGCGTAGCGGGAGTAGACGCTGGCCCCTTCGATGCCGATGAAGACGAAGGTGGTGATCAGCATGGTGTTGCGGATCTGCTCGTCGAGGCTGCCGAGATCGCCGTAGCCGGTGGCGACCCAGTTGTCGGCGAAGACGCCGGCGTCGAAGGAGATGAAGAGGACCACGATGAACACCAGGATCGGCAGGACCTTGAAGATCGTGACGATCCGGTTGATCACGGCGGCGTCCCGGACCCCGCGCGCGATCAGGTAGTGGAAGAGCCACACCCCCACGGTCGAGAGCGCGACCGCGAGCACGGTGTCGCCGTCCCCGAAGCCGTCGTAGAACGCTCCGATCGTGGCGCCGATGAAGACCCAGTAGAAGGTGTTGCCGGCGACGGAGCTGGCCCAGAAGCCGATCGCGGAGTTGAAGCCCGCGTAGTCGCCGAAGCCCGCCTTGGCGTAGATGAAGACCCCGGAGTCGAGCTCGGGCTTGCGGATCGCGAGGGTCTGGAACACGAACGCCAGCATGAGCATCCCGGCGCCCGCGATCGCCCACGCGATCAGTGAGCCGAGGATGCCGGTGGCGACCCCGAACCGGGCCGGCAGCGAGAAGACCCCGGCGCCGACCATCCCACCCACGACCATCGCTGTCAGGGTGGGGAGACTCATCTTCGCCGCAGCTGGTGCCTCGGTGGTGGCAGCCTCAGAACTCATGTTCTTGATCTGATGTCCGATTCGCTCCGTCCACCTCACCCAGAACGTGTGATCCGCCAGCCATCGTCCTGGACAACTCTGGGGTGGTCCTATGAAGGGAGACCACGATGGGCTTTCGAGACAGACGCGAGAAGCGCCAAGAGGAACGTGAGGCCTTCGGGCGCGGTGGGAGCGCCAGCCGCTTCCAGATGCGCCAGAAGATGATCTCGATCGGTGACGACTACTGGATCGAGAACCAGGACGGCGACCGGGTCTTCCGTGTCGACGGCAAGGCGTTGCGGCTGCGCGACACGTTCGATCTCGAGGACGTCCACGGCAACAAGATCTGCCGCATCCAGACCAGGGTCCTGCACATCCGGGACTCGATGGCGATCGAGGACGCCGACGGCGAGAAGCTCGCCCTTGTGCACAAGGCGCTCATCTCGCCCCTGCGTGATCGCTGGAAGGTCGACCGCGAGCAGGGTGAGGACTGGACGGTCCAGGGCAACATCGTCGACCACGAGTACGACATCGAGGCTGACGGACGCAAGATCGCCGAGGTGTCCAAGAAGTGGTTCCGCATCCGCGACACCTACGGTGTCGAGGTCGCGCCCGGGGAGGAAGCAGCTCTCATCCTGGCCGTGACCGTCGCGGTCGACGCGATGGTCCATCCTGCGAAGTGACGCGGTCGACGTGCTGCGGGAGCGGTTGCGCAGGCAGCTGCGAGCGCCGTTCGCGGCGACGGCCGGCACGGTGGTGCTTCTCTGGGCGTCGCTGACTCCGTCGTTGATGCCGAGGACCGCGCTCTTCCAGGCGCTGCTCACCGCGCTGTGCATGCTGGCCGGGTACGGCGCGGGCGCGTTGGCGGGATGGCTGGTCCGCAGCTGTGGTGGCCGGTTGACCGGTAGGGCACGGGTGATCGCCTGGCGGGTTCTCGCCGGCGTCGCCGGCGTCGGCACCTTGATCGTGCTGTGGCTGTCGTTGCGGTGGGAGAACGAGGTACGCGACTTGGTCGGGGTCGACCGGGTGGGCTTCTGGCACCCGGCGCTCACGGTGCTGATCACCGCGATTCTGTTCGCGCTGTTCCTCGGGCTGTCGCGGGCAATCAGGGCGCTGGGCCGCTCGATCGGCCGGTTCGTCGGCCGTTTCCTTCCCGCTGCCGCGTCGACCGTGATCGGCGGCCTGATCGCTGCCGTCCTGATCTACGAGCTGGCCATCGGGGTGGGCGGCAACCGGCTGCTGGGAGCGCTCGACTCGAGCTTCGCCACGATCAACGAGGAGTTCAGGACCGACGTGCCCGCGCCCACGGAGCCCGAGCTCACGGCCGGCCCGGCGTCGGCCCAGGCATGGGATGACCTGGGCCGCCAGGGACGGGTCTTCATCGCGAGCGCGCCGACCGCCGCGGACATCGGCGAGTTCACCCAGGAGCCTGCCCGGCAGCCGGTGCGCGCCTACATCGGGGCAGGGCCCGAAGGCGTCGACATCCGCGACGAGGCGCAGGCCGCGGTGGCCGAGCTCGACGCGCTCGGCGGCTTCGACCGCACGGTGATCAATGTCGTGACCGGCACGGGCAGAGGCTGGGTCAACGAGAACCAGGCCCAGGCGCTGGAGTTCATGTGGGGTGGCGACACGGCGACGGTCAGCCTGCAGTACTCCTACCTCCCGAGCTGGATGTCCTTCGTCCTGGACCGCCAGCGCGCCCAGGACGCCGGCCTGGCACTCTTCGACGCCGTCTACGGACGCTGGCTGGAGATCCCCGGGGCCGAACGCCCGCTGCTGGTGGTGAGCGGGGAGAGCCTGGGCAGCTTCGGCGGCGAGGCCGCCTTCAGCGGAGCGCAGGATCTCGCGACCCGCACCGACGGTGCCCTGTTCGTGGGCCCGACCGCCGACAACCGGCTCTGGAGCCGGTTCACCGAGGAGCGCGAGCCGGGAACCCCGCAGGTGCTGCCGATCCTGGACGACGGCGAGATCGTACGCTTCGCCGGCCGGCCCGAGGAGTGGAAGCTGCCCGGAGCCTGGGAGGGCACCCGGATCGGGTATCTCCAGCACGCGAACGACCCGATCACCTGGTGGTCACCGTCGCTGGCGCTGGAGCGCCCGGACTGGCTGGAGGAGGAGCGCGGCCGCGACGTTTCCCCGAACGTACGCTGGATCCCCGGGGTGACGATGCTGCAGCTGGGTGTCGACCAGTTCTCCGCCAACTCCGTGCCGCCCGGGCAGGGCCACCAGTTCGGCACCGCACCGGTGAACGCCTGGGCGGAGATCCTGCCGCCACCGGGATGGACGGAGGAGCGCACCGACGAGCTGGCCGCGGTGATCGGCAACCGGGGGTGGCTGAGATGACCTCCGGCGCCAGCGTCGGGTGGGCCCGTCCCGCGATCGGGCTCAGCCCTGGCTGATCAGGCTCTGGGCGACGGTGCGTACCCGGTCGATGGGCACGGCGAAGCCGATGCCGATGTTGCCGCTCGGGCCGCCGAGGGTGGCGATGGAGGTGTTGATCCCGACCACGCGGCCCTGGAGGTCGACCAGCGGGCCGCCGGAGTTTCCGGGGTTGATGGCAGCATCGGTCTGGATCATCTCGGGCCTCGATCCGGAGGAGCGGTGGGGTGAGCTGACGATGCCGGAGGTCACCGTGCCGTTGAGACCGAGGGGCGAGCCGACGGCGATCACGGGCTGCCCGATCCGGAGATTGCCGCTCTGACCGATGGTGGCGGCGCGTACGGCATTGGGGTTGGTGGCGATTACCGCGATGTCGTTGCGCTCGTCGCTGCCGATGACGCGGCCCGAGGTGGTGCTGCCGTCGGCGAGCACCAGGCTCACCGAGTCGGAGCCCTGGACGACGTGGGCGTTGGTGACCACATGACCGACGCCGTCGATGGCGACCCCGGAACCGGTGCCGCGTCCCGCGCGGACCTGCACCACGCTGGGCAGGATGCGCTGGGCGGCGGCCTCGGTGGCGTTGGTCGGCGCGCCTCCCTGAGGTGCTGGGGCCGGCGCGGCGATGGTGCCCGCGCCGGGCTCGGGGTCGGGGGCGATGAGGGTGATCGCGCCGCTGGTCGCCGCACCCGCGAGGACGGCCGCGGCGAGGGTGAGCGTGACGGTGCGGGTACGTCGTGGCCGCTTGGTCAGCGCGGCAGGGGGCTCCGGGTGGGCACCGGTCGGCGGACCCTGTGGGTCGGGGGAGCGTGGTGGGGCGACCAGCCGCACCCTGCCGTAGCGGTCACGCACCACACGTCGCGCCGGAGGGGGCGCCGACAGGGGGGTCGGGCTCGGCGCGGCCGGTGGTGCCGGCGGGGGTGCGACTGGTCGGATCGGGGGTGGTGGTGGGGGCTGGAGCGGGCGGGCGGCGCGCGCGGGCGGGGTCGAGATGGTCCACTGCTGGGGTCCGGTGGGTCGGCCGAGGCCCGGCCCCGGCGATGCGGTGTCGTTCACGGGAGTGCCTTTCCGGAGTGCCTAGATGAGCCGGGCGAACCAGCGCAGGGAGAGCGCGGCGGCGGCGAAGGCGAGGGCCATGGCGCCGAGGACGACCCAGACGGTGATCTCGCGGTATTCGACGTGGTAGCCGACGAGGGTGCCGATGTCGTCGTAGACCTCGCGCAGCTCGTCGGCGCTGGAGGCGCGGTAGAACTCGCCGCCGGTGGTGTCGGCGAGCTGGCGCAGGGTGTCTTCGCGGACCTCGACCGACTGCCCGCCGGGCAGGGCGGCGCTGGCGCCCTCGGTCCCGTAGGCGATCGTCGAGACCGGCAGTCCCGCCTCACTGGCGGCCTCGGCCGCCGCCACCGGGTTGCGACCTGCGGAGTTGCCGCCGTCGGAGAGGAGTACGAGGTGGGCCGGGGATCCGCTCTCGTCGGTGTCCTCGGAGCCGTCGGAGCCGTTGGGTGAGGGCGAGGCGGACGCACCGCCCGCGGCGGCTTCGTCCAGGATCTGCCGCAGGTCGTTGACCGAGGAGTAGACGGCCTCGCCGATGGCGGTGCCTCCGTCGGGCGGGCCGAGACCCTCGACGCTCCGGGTGACCAGGGCGTGGTCCGTGGTCGGGCTGGAGACGACGCGGGCGTTGCTCGAGAAGCTGACGAGCCCGACGTTGTATCGGGGTGGCAGCTGCTCGACGAAGTCGACGGCGGCTGCCTTGGCGGCCTCGAGACGGTTGGGTGGCATGTCCTCGGCCGACATCGAGGCGGAGGTGTCGATGGCGACCAGGATCGTGGCGCGCTCGTACGGCACCTGCGCTCGGACCTGGGGCTGGGTGGTGGCGACCGCGAGCAGGGCCAGGGCACCGACGACCAGTCCGGCGGCCAGGTGGCGGCGCCAGCGTGGGCGGTGGGGGACGAGGCGCTCGAGCATGGGCGCGGTGGCGAACCGGAGGGCGTACTTGATCCGGCGCCGCTGCATCACCAGGTAGCCGATGGCGAGCAGGGCGACCGGGACCAGCGCGAGCAGGAACAGGGGCTGGGTGAGTCTCATCGAGGGCTCCTTCCCTATCAGTGGGTTGCCGAGCGTGAGCGGGCCGGTCGGGGATGCCGTGCCCGGCGGCGCAGCAGGCGGATGAGCAGGCGCGCCCAGTCGTCGTCGGTCGAGACCCGGAGGTGGTCCGCACCGGCGGCGCGGAGGGCCTCCGCGTTGTGCTCGCGCAGCGACCTCATCGCCTCGGCGTACGCCGCCCGCAGCCGCGGGTCGGAGGTGTCGGCCTCGTGCTGACGGCCGGTCTCCGGGTCGAGGATCGTGACGTGGCCGACGGCGGGCAGGTCGAGCTCGCGAGGGTCCACGATCTCGACGACGATCACGTCGTGGCGGGCGGTCAGCCGCCGCAGCGGCGGCTCCCAGTCGAAGGGCCGCTCCCAGGTCCCGTCCGCGGGCAGCAGGTCGGACACGATCACCCGCAGCCCCGGGATCCGGGCCCGCCGGCCGAGCTCGACCAGCGCTGCGGCGAAGGTGGCTGTCGCCGCCTCGGACGTACGCGGCGAGGGTGGCTCCGTGGTCAGCAGCCGGCGGGCTACCCGGCGACCGGTGGTGGGCGGGCGCCAACGTACGCCGCCGGCATCGAGGATCCCGAGACCGACCCGGTTGCCGGGGCCGTCGGCCACGATGCCGATCGCGGAGACGGTCGCCTCGGCGACCTCCACCTTCTCGGCGAGCGCGGTCCCGAAGGCCATGCTGGGGGTGCGGTCGACCAGGACCCAGGTCTCGAGCTCGTGCTCGGCCTGGGTGAGCCAGACGTGCGGGCCGCCCAGACGTGCGGTGGCGTTCCAGTCGATGCGGCGTACGTCGTGGCCGGGGGAGTAGGGGACCAGCTCCTCGGCGTCGCTGCCAGGCCCGAGCCGCAGCCCGGCAGTCTCGCCCTGGAGCAGCCCGCTCACTCGCCGCTGGACGGTCAGGTCCAGCCTCCGGAAGGCGCCGTCGGGCGAGCGCCGTGCCCGGTTCACGAGGCCAGCTCCGCATCGGGCGCAGCCTCGGCGGTCTCGGAGTCGTCGTCGCTCGGCGTCGCCCGCGGTTGCGGGACGACGGCGAGGACTGCGTCCACGACGGCGCGGGGGTCGACCCCGTCGGCCTCGGCGTCAAAGGTGAGCACCAGCCGGTGGGCCAGGATGTCGCCGGCCAGGTCGGCGACATCGCCGGGCAGCACGTAGTCGCGCCCGCGCAGCAGCGCCAGGGCACGACCTGCGGTGATGAGACCGAGGCTGCCGCGTGCGCTGACGCCGTAGGCCAGCAGCCCCTCGAGGTGGCGGAGCCCGTAGGCCTGCGGCGTACGCGTCGCCATCACGAGCTTGACCGCATACTGCGCGACGGTGTGATGGACGAAGACCTGGTCCGCTCGTGACTGCAGGTGTCGCAGCGCGGTGGCATCGAGGATCTGCTCGGCGCGTGGTGGCTGCGTGCCCATGCGCTGGATGATGGTCATCTCCTCGAGCTCGTCGACGTGGCCGACGTCGACCTTGAGCAGGAAGCGGTCGCGCTGGGCCTCGGGCAGCCGGTAGACGCCGTCGTTCTCGATCGGGTTCTGGGTGGCGAGGACGAGGAACGGGTCGGGCAGGCGGTGGCTGGTGCCGCCGATGCTGACCTGGCGCTCCGCCATCGCCTCCAGCAGCGCCGACTGCACCTTGGCCGGGGCCCGGTTGATCTCGTCGGCGAGGACGAGATTGGCGAAGACCGGTCCCAGCTCGGTGTCGAACTGCTCCGCCGACGGCCGCCAGACCCGGGTGCCGACGATGTCGGAGGGCATCAGGTCCGGGGTGAACTGGAGCCGGGCGAACGAGCCGCCGACGACGTCGGCGAGAGTGCGTACGGCCAGGGTCTTGGCGACACCCGGCACACCCTCGAGCAGCACATGGCCGCGGGCGAGCAGCCCGACCAGCATCCGCTCGATCATCAGGTCCTGTCCCACGACGACGCGCTTGACCTCGAACAGCACCCGCTCGAGGACGGCACTCGTCCCGATGTCGGACCGGATCAGCTCGGTGATCGGCTGCTTGTGCTCTGGCTCCCACATGGGGACCTCCCTGACTGTGTTCTGGCTGCGTCCTGGATGGCTCTGCTGAGCACCGATCACATCGAAGAAGGGCGAAAACCAGCGGAAACGGCACCGAAAGCGATCCGAAAGAGCTGGGCGGAACCGATACCGAGCGATTACTTCCTACGCATGGGCGCCGGCCCGGCCACGCGCTACCGTTCTTGAGCGTGAGGGTCTTGATCGTCGAGGACCAGGCGGGCCTGGTCAGCGCCCTGCGGGTCGCGCTGCAGCGGGAGGGGTACGCCGTCGACGGGGCCGGATCTGTTGCCGACGCGCTGGAGAAGCTCGGCGTGAACGCCTACGACCTCGTCGTCCTGGACATCAATCTGCCCGACGGCAGCGGCTTCGAGGTGGCCGCGGCGCTGCGTACGGGGGATCTGGAGATCCCCGGCGAGGAGGCACCGCGGATCCTGATGCTCACCGCCCGCAACCGTCTCGACGACCGGGTCCGCGGCCTCGACGTCGGTGCCGACGACTACCTGACCAAGCCGTTCGAGCTGGCCGAGCTGACCGCGCGGCTGCGCGCGCTGCTGCGCCGGCCGAGCAGCGATGGTTCCGCGGTGCTGACGCACGGGCCGATCCGGCTCGACACCGCCCGGCAGCTGGCCCGGCGGGGCGACCGCGAGCTCGGTCTGACGCTCAAGGAGTTCTCCGTCCTGCGCTATCTGATGTCCCGGCCCGCCTACATCGTCTCGGCCGAGGAGCTCCTGGAGCACGTGTGGGACGAGAACGCCGACCCGTTCACCCAGACCGTGCGGGTCACCGTCGGCACCCTGCGCCGCAAGCTCACCGTCGGTGAGGAGGCGCCGGCCCTCGAGACCGTCGTCGGCCGCGGCTACCGGCTTCGGGATCTGCCCGAGCTGGACCGGGGTGTGACCGCATGAGTGAGGGCCGGCTGGCGCGGGTGCCCCGCTGGCTCCGTACGGTACGGGTGCGGCTGACCCTGACGTACTCCTCGCTCCTGTTCGGCGTGACCGCTCTGCTGCTCGCGGGGGTCTATCTCGCGGTCTCCAGCAGCATCAGTGCCGCGCCGCTGGACCCGGTGACGGTCAAGAAGTTCGAGACCGAGGACGGCCACATCGTCTACAAGCCGGGCCAGGAGTTCCAGGCCGCGGACTTCGCCGACGTCCAGGAGGCGGTCAACTACGCCTCGCTCCAGACGCTGCGCAACTACTCGATCATCGCGCTGATCGTGATGTTCGTGCTCAGCCTGGCCATCGGCTGGTGGGTGGCCGGGCGCGCGCTGCGGCCGGTCGGCGCGATCACCCGCACCGCCCAAGAGATCAACGCCTCCGACCTCACCCGGCGCATCGGCGCGACCGGGCCGCACGACGAGCTGCGTACGCTCGCCGACACCATCGACTCCATGCTCGCCCGCCTCGACCGGGCGTTCTCCGACCAGCGCCGGTTCGTCGAGGACGTCTCCCACGAGCTGCGCAACCCGGTCTCCCTCATCCACACCAACGTCGAGGCAGTCCTCGCCAACGAACGCTCCACGATCCCCGAACGGCGCGAGGCCAGCCTGGTCGTGCTCCAGGCGACCCGCCGGATGCGCCGCCTCATCGAGGACCTGCTGGCCATCGCCCGCAGCCGATCGGAGGCCTTCACCGACCGTCAGGTCGACCTGGCCGGAGCCGTCACCGCGGCCGTTCGGGAGTACCGGCTGCCGGCGGAGGCACGCGGCCTCAGCGTGGTCGAGCGCAGCCATGGAGGACCGGTCGTCGTCGGCGACCCCGACGCGCTGCAGCGCGTCATGGCCAACCTGCTGTCCAACGCGGTCAGACTCGCCCCGGCCGGCTCCACCCTCACGGTCGGCATGGGCAGCCGCGACGGCTGGGCCTGGGCCGCGGTCGCCGACGAGGGACCGGGGATCGACGAGGCGAACCAGGAACGCGTTTTCGACCGGTTCTACCGCGGGAACGGTACGTCCGGCGACGACGCGGTCACCGACGGGTCGGGCCTCGGCCTCTCCATCGCCCGCCAGATCGCCGAGAGCCACGAGGGCCGGCTCGTCCTGGTCAGCCACGGGAGGGCCGGGAGCACCTTCGTGCTCTGGCTCCCCGACCACGCCATGAACCGTTCCGCCGGGCGCACCGACTCGCCACCAGAAGGTGACCCGCTGCTGGGGCTGCCCGCGGACCTACCGCTCGAGGAGTGAGCATGAGAACAGCGACGACGTGGCCCGGTGTACGGGCTCTCGCCCCTGTGGTTCTGCTCGGAGCCGTCACCAGCGCCTGCATGAACGTCACGGTCCAGGTGGAACCGGCGCCCACCCCTCCCACCGAGCCGACGACCTACTACGGCACGGTCGAGACGGTCGAGGAAGCCCGCTGGTCGACGACGTACGCCGACGACCCGGCGTACGAGACGAACGAGACGTGGGACGACTGCTGGGCGAGCTGAACCGCGGCTACCGCTTCCCGAGCAGCTGGCGTGCCATCACCACGCGCTGGATCTGGTTGGTGCCTTCGTAGATCTGGGTGATCTTGGCGTCGCGCATCATGCGCTCGAGGGGGAAGTCCTGGGTGTAGCCGGCTCCGCCGAGGAGCTGGACGGCGTCGACGGTGATCTCCATGGCGGTGTCGCTCGCGAAGCACTTGGCGGCTGCTCCGAAGAAGGACAGGTCGCCGGCGTCCCGCTGTGACTTGGCGGCGGCGACGTAGACGAGCTGGCGGGCGGCCTCGAGCTTCATCGCCATGTCGGCGAGCATGAACTGGATCCCCTGGAAGTCGGCGATGTGCTTGCCGAACTGCTGGCGCTCCTGGACGTAGGCCAGTGCGTGGTCGAGAGCGCCCTGGGCGATGCCGACGGCTTGAGCGGCGATCGTGATGCGGGTGTGGTCCAGGGTGCGCAGGGCGAGCTGGAGGCCGGTGCCGGGTTCGCCGATGATGCGGTCGTCAGGCAGGTAGACGGCGTCGAACATCAGCTCGCAGGTGGGGGAGCCCTTGATGCCCAGCTTCTTCTCGGGTGCGCCGATGGTGAACCCCTCGTCGCCCTTCTCCACGACGAAGGCACTCACGTTGGATCCGCGCCGGCCGTCAGGATCGGTGACCGCGAGGACCGTGTAGTAGTCGGAGACACCTGCGTTGCTGATCCACGACTTCTGGCCGCTCAGCACCCAGTGGTCGCCGTCGCGGACGGCTCGGGTCTTCATGGAGGCGGTGTCGGAGCCGGCCTCGCGCTCGGAGAGGGCGTAGGAGAACGTCGAGGTGCCTGCCGCGAGCGGAGGCAGATAGCGCTGCTTGATCTCCTCGGAACCAGCGAGGATGAGCGGGAGGCTGCCGAGCTTGTTGACCGCGGGGATCAGGGAGGAGGAGGCGCACACGCGAGCGACCTCCTCGATGATGATGCAGGTCGCCAGGGCGTCGGCGCCCTCGCCGCCGTACTCCTCGGGCACGTGCGCCGCGTGGAGGCCGGAGGCGACGAGCGCGTCGTAGGCCTCGGTCGGGAACCGCGCGGCGGCGTCGACCTCTGCGGCGTACGGAGCGATCTTGTTCACCGCGATCGCACGCACTGCCTCGCGCAGGTCGAGGTGGTGGTCGGCGAGTTCGAGGTAGGGAAAGTCGTCGGACATGGTGCCTCCTTGATCGATGGCTCGGGTCAGTAGTGGTAGAAGCCGCGGCCGGTCTTGCGGCCCAGCAGACCGGCGTCGACCATGCGCGCGAGGAGCGGGGGCGGGGCGTAGAGCGGCTCCTTGAACTCCTCGTAGAGCGACTCGGCCACGGCCTTGGTCGTGTCCAGCCCGATCAGGTCCGCCAGCGCCAGCGGTCCTTGCGGGTGGGCCGCACCGCGGACGAGGCCCTGGTCGATGTCCTCGGCGGTCGCGAACCCGGACTCCAGCATCCGGATCGCGGAGAGCACGAACGGGATCAGCAGCGCGTTGACCACGAAGCCCGCCCGGTCCTGGGAGTCGATGGGGTGCTTGCCGAGGTCGTTCTCGACGAACGTACGCACGCGGTCGGCGGTCTCCGGCGCGGTCAGCAGGCTGGGCACGAGCTCGACCAGGGAGAGCACGGGGACCGGATTGAAGAAGTGCAGCCCGATCACCTGCGCGGGCCGCTCGGTGGCGACCGCGAGCTTCATGATCGGGATGGAGGAGGTGTTGGAGGCCAGTACGGCCTCGGGGTCGGTGACGATGGCGTCGAGCCGGGTGAACAGCGCGGTCTTGGCGGCTTCGTCCTCGACGATCGCCTCGATGACCAGGTCGCGGTCGGCGAGTGCTTCGAGGTCGCTGCTGACGGTGATGCGCTCCAGCACCTCGGCGGCGTCGCTGATCTTGCCGCGCTGCTCGGCCCGTTCGAGGGAGGCCCGCAGCCGGTCGAGGCCGGCCTCGGCGGCCGCGGGGTTGGCGTCGATGAGGACGACGTCCTTGCCGGCGCGCGCGGCGACCTCGGCGATGCCGGCCCCCATCAGTCCGGCGCCGACGACGCCGACGCGGTTGAACCCGTTCATGTGCAGCCTCCTATGTGTTGGTACGCCGTACCTTATAGACGGAACGGCGTACCAACAAGTAGGTTCAGGTCATGAGCGAGAAGCCTCGATCAGCGACGACGAAGGATCGCCTGGTCGCCGCGGCGTACGAACTGTTCGAGGAACGCGGCTTCGACGCGACGACCGCCGAGGACATCGCGCGTCGCGCCGGCGTCGGGCGTACGACCTTCTTTCGTGCGTTCGGGTCCAAGGACGACGTGATCTTTCCCGAGCACGACCTGCTGCTCGGTCGCATCGACGGGCGTCTGGCCGCCGCGACCCCGGCGACGCGCGCCGTCGCGCTGAGTGAGGCGGCGCGCGTGGTGCTGCGTCACTACCTCGACGAGGGGGAGCTGGCGCGAGCGCGCTACCGCCTGGTCGGCTCGGTGCCAGCCCTTCGTGCCCGTGAGACGGGTGGCATCCAGCAGTACCAGCGGCTGTTCGCACGCTGGCTTCGGGAGTGGATGTCCCACCTGCCTGACGGACATCTGCGCGCCGATCTGCTGGCGGCCGACCTCGTGACCGCCCACAACTACGTGCTCCGACGCTGGCTCCGGGACCAGACCTCCGATCCCGAGAGCGAGTTCGACCAGGCGATGCGGGTCGCCCTCGAGCGCTATCAGCCCTCAGGGCTCGAGCCGTCCTCCACCGTGGTCGTGCTGCGCACCTCGGCCACGCCCGCCGCCATCCAGGCGCAGCTGCAGCCCCTGCTCGACAGCGAAGTGCCCTGAGCTGAGCCGAGAAGGCGGCGGAGCGGTCGGCTCAGCGCGTGGCCAGGACGAGCGCGTACGCCTCCTCCGGATCGGTCCACCAGCGAAGGTCGCTGAAGCCCGCCGCGGCGAGCTCGAGTGCGGCGATGCTGCGACGGAATTTGCAGGACAGCTCGGTGAGGAGCTCTTCACCTTCGTCGAACTTGATGACGAGCTCGAGCTCGCTCAGCTCCACGCGGGCGGAGTCCTGCGCGACGAGGCGCATCTCGATCCGCTCCTCGTCGGTGTTCCACCGCGCCAGGTGCCGGAACCCGTCGAGATCGAAGTCGGCGCCCAGGCTCTGGTTGAGAACGCGCAGCGCGTTGAGGTTGAACTCGGCGGTCACGCCGGCGGAATCGTCGTAGGCGGCGACCAGCTGCCCGGGGTCCTTGACCAGATCCAGCCCGAGCAGCAGACCTTCCCCGGGCTGCATGGCGGCGGCGACCGATCCCAGGAACCGCTCGCGGCCGGGGCGGTCGTAGTTGCCCAGCGTGCTTCCGAGGAGCGCGATCAGCCGGCGTCCCGGGGTCGGCAGCTGCCCGAGATGCTGGTCGAAGTCGGCGACGACACCGTGCAGGGCGAGCCCCGGACGCTCCGCGGCGAGCGCGTCCATCGCCTGGGTGAGCGCGCTGGCGCTGACATCGACGGGGACGTACGTCGTCAGCCGGCCGGTCCGCGTCAGCGCGTCGAGCAGGAGCCGGGTCTTCTCCGAGGACCCGGACCCGAGCTCGAGAAGCACCTCGGCGTCGGAGGCCTCGGCGATCTCCTGGGCATGCTCGGTCAGCAGCGCTCGCTCGGTGCGGGTCGGGTAGTACTCCGGCAGCCGGGTGATCTCCTCGAACAGCTCCGAACCACGCTCGTCGTAGAAGTACTTCGGCGGGAGCCACTTCGGCGACGCGCTCAAGCCGGTGCGGGCGTCCTCCGCGAGGCTCCGGCGCAGGTTCTCGGCGGTCAGCAGGGTGGTGAGGTCGGTGCTGTCGAGGGTCACGCGAGGTTCTCCTTCGGGTTGTGAAGCGGCATGTCGAGTCGCCACCAGGTGGGCCCGCACGGGCTGAGGACGCCGATGGTGCGCGGCGGGATCGAGGTGGACGGAGCGCCCGGGAGCGGCCGGCCGCTGACGACGTACTCCCAGGACGCCGGCTCGACCAGGTGGCCGCCCTCGTCCCCGGTCAGCAGGGCGAGCTCCTCCCCGTCGCTGAGAAGAACGGAGAAGCCTCCGACCGCTATCTCGTTGGCGATCTGGACCACGGCAGAGCCGATCGGCAGGCGCTCCTGCTGCGCCTTGTCGAGGATGCGCGTCCACGAGTCGTCGATGGTGCCGCTGACCGCGGCGGTCCATGGGCCGAGTCGCAGCGGAGCAGGGCAGTAGTCGTGGTCACAGGCCCAGTCGACGTGGGTGTGGGGTGGTCCGAGGATGCCGCGATGGGCACAGGTGACGGCTGCCGACCAGGTCACGCACGACGCCCGTCGTCGGCGAGCCGGAGCCCGGTGACGGGCCAGCGCGCACCAGGCGGGAAGAAGTTGCGATACGAGGCTCGGGTGTGTCCCGGCGGGGTGAGCGCACAGCCACCACGGAGCACCATCTGGCTCGACATGAACTTTCCGTTGTACTCGCCGATCGCACCGGCGGCGGGGTGGAAGCCCGGGTAGGGCAGGTACGCCGATGAGGTCCACTCCCAGCAGTCCCCGAAGAGCTGTCGCAGGCCGCCGGTCGAGGGGCCGGCCGCCCGCGGGTGGAAGCTGTCCCGGTCGGCGAGGTTGCCGACCACCTCGTACGTCCGGGCGGCGTGCTCCCACTCGGCCTCGGTGGGCAGGCGCTTGCCGGCCCAGGTGGCGTACGCATCGGCCTCGTAGTGGCTCAGGTGGCAGACCGGCAGCCCCGGGTCGAGCGGCGACGTGCCGTGCAGGGTGTGCTCGAACCACTTTCCGTCGAGCTCGCGCCAGTAGAAGGGCGCCTCCCAGCCCTCGGCGTTGACCCGCGCCCACCCGTCCGAGAGCCACAGCTCGGGGCGCCGGTAGCCACCGTCCGCCATGAACTCCAGCCACTCGCCGTTGGTGATCAGCCGGTCGGCGAGCCGGTACGGCTCCAGCCACTGCTGATGCCGTGGCAGCTCGTTGTCGAAGCAGAACCCACCGCCCTCGGACCCGATCTCGACCAGACCGCCGTCGAGGTCGACCCACCCCAGCCGGTCGGTCCCGCCGGCCGAGACCGGACGCCCGGCGTACGTCGGCTGCAGCGGGTTGAGCGAGAGCACGTGCTTGATGTCCATCAGCAGCAGCTCCTGGTGCTGCTGCTCGTGGTGGAAGCCGAGCTCGATGGTCGGGGCGAGCTTGGCGAAGGTGCCCTCGTCCACGCGGTCGAGCAGGTCCCGCACCCGGTCGTCGACGTTGCGCCGGTAGTCGCCGACCTCGTACGCGCCCGGGCGGCTGATCACGCCGCGCATCGGCCGTGCGTACCTCGGCCCGACCTGCTCGTAGTAGCTGTTGAAGAGGAACCAGTACTTGTCCTGGAACGGTGTGAAGCCGGGCTCGTTCTCGGCCAGCACGAAGGTCTCGAAGAACCAGGTCACGTGCGCGCGATGCCACTTGGTGGGGGAGACGTCCGGCATCGACTGGACCGTCTGGTCCTCGGGGGAGAGGGGTGCGGCGAGGCGTTCGGTGTCGGCCCGGACTTCGTCGAAGCGGGTGATCGCAGTGGTCGTGTCCATCTCACGTCTCCTGACGGTGGAGGTCGAGTACGGCGAGTGCTACGAACTACTCTGCCTGGTCGCCCAACCCGCGCCACGCGCTTTGAGCGGCTGCCACACCGGGGCGATACCCGCCCCGGTGTGGCAGCAACCGATGTCACCGTTCGCGTGTCAGCAGACGGCTTCGGCGGATGAATCGCAGGCGCTGAGGATCCGCTTGGTGACCTCGTCGACCTCGCCGAGACCGTCGACCTCGACGATGAGACCGCGCTCGCGGTAGGCGTCGATGAGCGGCGCCGTCTGCTCGAGATAGATCTCCTGACGACGGCGGATAATGTCCTCGGTGTCGTCGGCTCGGCCCTCCGTCTGGGCACGCTGCAGCAGCCGCTCGACCACCTCGTCCTCGTCGACGACGAGGCTGATGACGGCGTCGATCTCGTCGCCGGTGGGGCTGATCATCCCGTCGAGCTCCTCGACCTGTGCGAGCGTGCGGGGATAGCCGTCGAGAAGGAAGCCGTTGGATGCGTCGGGCTCGCCGATCCGGTCGCGGACCATGTTGTTGGTGATCTCGTCCGGCACGTACTCACCGGCGTCCAGGTAGCGCTTGGCCTCCAGACCGAGTGGAGTGGCCAGCGATACGTTGGCGCGGAAGATGTCGCCGGTGGAGATGGCCGGGATGCCGAAGTGCCGGGCGAGGTGCTTGGCCTGAGTTCCCTTACCGGCGCCCGGCGGGCCCATGATGATGATCCGCATCAGCGACCCGCCATGGTCGCGGGCTCGCCCGCGGCACGTTGCGCGCACGACCGGCACATCTCGGGAGACGTCATGTTGATCGGGAGCTCCCAGAAGGTGTACCAGAGCGCGGTCGGTTCTCCGCAGGCCGTTCGCTGGGTGCCGTTCCTTCGGATGTGTACGGTCCCCCACGGCGATCGGTCGCGAGAGTGCCGGGGCTGTGTCTGCGGCGCCGTCGCCAGCCACTGCATGCTCACGTTGCCGCGTGACTGGGGCCTGGGGAGAGTCGCAGGCGCTGGTGTCATCACAGGTCCCTTCAGCTACTTGATCTCGGCGATGACGGCGCCGTTGGTGACGGTCTCGCCGATGGTGGCGTTGAGGCCGGTGATGGTGCCGGTCTTGTGGGCCTTGAGGGGTTGTTCCATCTTCATGGCTTCGATGACGATGACGACGTCGCCTTCGGCGACCTCTTGGCCTTCTTCGACGGCGATCTTGACGATGGT
>NZ_JBEPDH010000027.1:0-81463 GCF_040300245.1 Nocardioides sp. NPDC000445
CCCCGAGACCTGCATCCCCTGGTGTTCTTAGTTTTTTATCTGTGTGGTCCTTTCTCATCACCCCACCCGCGGGTGGCCGCTCTCACCCCCCCGCCCCCCGCCACGGGGATCGACGAAACCGGATGTCGGCCTCCAGCCGGAGCGCTAGCGTTGCCCCGCGAGACAGGAGGCAGCGATGCTGGCGCTGACCCAGAGAACGTACGGTGGGCTCGACGCGGTCGAGATGGCTGATCTCCCGGTGCCCGAGCCGACTGCCGACGAGGTGCTCGTCGAGGTCCATGCCTGCTCACTGAACGGGTCCGACCGGGAGAACCTCGCCGGTTCGCCGTTCTACTCGCGCGTCGGCGGCCTGCGCAGACCCCGGCGACCGGTGCCGGGATCCGACATCGCGGGTGTGGTCTCAGCGGTTGGGCATGAGGTGAGCGAGTTCGCCGTCGGCGACGAGGTCTTCGGGGAGCTGGCAGGCTACCGCGGCGGGCTGGCCGAGTACGTCGCCACGAAGCCGCGGCTGCTCGCGCGCAAGCCGGCCGGTCTGACGTACGTCGAAGCCGCCTCCATCCCGCAGGCCGGTTGCATCGCCTGGCACGCCATCGAAGGACGCGTGCATCCGGGCGATCGGGTGCTGGTCAACGGCGCAGGCGGTGCGGGCGGACCGCTCGTCGTCGGGCTGGCCAAAGCCAGGGGCGCCGAGGTCACCGCCGTCGACCGGGCCGACAAGGCCGACTTCATGCACCGGATCGGCGCGAGCACCACCGTCGACTTCGAGGCCGAGGACTGGGCCGATCACGCCGACCACCGCGAACGCTACGACCTGATCGTCGACCTGGTCGCTCGCCGCTCCCCCTTCCGCGTCCACCGCGCCCTGCGCCCGGGCGGCACCTATCGGATGGTCGGCGGCTCGACCCGGCTCCTGCTCGCCGCCCTGCTCGCCCACCCGCTCGTCAAAGCACGGACCGGCAAGGACGTCGGCGTACTCGTCGTGCCCCAGTCGCGTGCAGACCTCGAGGCGATCACCGCGCTGGTGACGAGCGACGTCGTCCCGCCCGTCATCGACAGCACGTTCCCGCTGAGCGAGGCGTTGGCGGCGTACGCACGTCTCGCGAGCGGCGACAACCAGGGCAAGATCGTCGTGACGATGCGCTGACGCGCCACTCCCGTTCCGTCCATCTCAACCACGGCCTCCGATAGCGTGCGGTGCCATGGAGTGCCAGACATGAGCTACTCAGGACTGAGCAAGTTGCTCGTCGTCCCGGACGGGTTCGAGGCGCCGAAGGTGCTCACCCACGGCGAGCTGACGGCGCGGCCGCTGACTCGGGAGTGCCTGGCCGATGACGTACGCGCCATCAACGCCGACCGGGAGCTCATCAACGCGACCCGGGGTGGCGGGTGGCCGGAGGGGCCGACGTCGGAGGAGGACGACTACATCGACCTGGTCTGGCACGAGGGTGAGTGGAAGGAGAACAAGTCGTTCTCCTATGTCCTGGAGACGCCCGGGCTCGGCTACGTCGGGTGCGCCTATCTCTACCCGCTCGGCGTACGCCAGGAGCTGACCGAGGAGCTGGCCGCGTACGACGTCGACGTCAGCTGGTGGGTGACCACCGAGGCGTACGAGCAGGGGCTCTACGAGATGGTCTACGAAGCGCTGAAGAAGTGGGTGCCGGCGGATTATCCGTTCCGCCGGCCCCACTTCTCCAATGTCGTCGTGCCTGGCGCTCAGGCGTAGGTGACCGGGAGCTCCTTGATGCCGTTGATCCAGGCGTGACGCAGCCGGCGCGGGGCGCCGTTCGGCTTCAGGTCGGGCATCCGGTCGGCGATCACGTCGAACATGATCCGCACCTCCATCCGGGCCAGGTTGGCGCCGATGCAGTAGTGGGCGCCGTGGCCGCCGAAGGCGAGGTGGGGGTTGTGCTCGCGAGTGATGTCGAAGGTGTCGGGGTCGTCGAAGACGTCCTCGTCGTGGTTGCCCGAGGCGTAGTAGAGCCCGACGCGCTGCCCGGCCTTGACGAGCTGCCCGCCGACCTCGACGTCGTTGATCGCGGTGCGGTGGAAGACGGTCACCGGGGTCGCCCAGCGGATCACCTCGTCGACCATCGTGTCGGGGCGCTCGTTCTTCCACAGCTCCCACTGGTCCGGGTTCTCGAAGAAGGCCTGCATGCCGTGGGAGATCGCGTTGCGGGTGGTCTCGTTGCCGGCGACGGCGAGCAGGATGACGAAGAAGCCGAACTCGTCATCGCCCAGCGCGCCGCCCTCCAGCTCGGCGTTGACGAGCTTGGAGATGATGTCGTCCTTGGGGTCCGCCTTGCGCTCGGCGGCCAGCGTCATGGCGTACGTCAGGATCTCGATGGAGGCGGCCTCGGGGTCCGCGTTGTAGTCCGGGTCGTCGTAGGCGAGCATCTGGTTGGACCAGTCGAAGAGCTTGCGCCGGTCCTCCTGCGGGACACCGAGCAGCTCGGCGATCGCCTGGAGCGGGAGCTCGGCGGCGACCTCGGCGACGAAGTCGCCCTCCCCCTTGGCCAGCGCGTCGTCGACGATGCTGTTGGCCCGCTCGACCAGACGGTCCTTGAGAGCGTTGATCGCACGCGGGGTGAAGCCACGGCTGATGATCTGACGCAGCTTGGTGTGGTCGGGAGCGTCATGGTGGATCAGCATGGCGCGCTGCAGCTCGACCTGCTCGCGGGTCATGTCCGGCGCGAACCTGATGATGACGCCGTTCTCGTTGGTGCTGAAGTTCTCGCTGTCCTTGGAGACGGCGAGGATGTCCTCGTGCTTGCTGACCGCCCAGAAGCCGGTGTCGAGGAACCCGGCTCGCGCCTCGGGCTTCTGCTCGATCCAGAAGACCGGAGCCGTACGCCGCAGCTCCATGAACTCCTGGAGCGGGACGCGCTCCTCGTTGAGCACGGGATCAGTCGGATCGAAATCCACGGGGAGAGCGGTCACGGGTGTGCTCCTTCGAGGTCTTTTCTGTAACACGTTCTAGTTTATGTTCACACAGTGCCCCGGATCACACAAGGGTTGCGCCAAACGAGAACACGTTCTAATTTGGAACAATCGAGTGTAACCGGTGTCACGTCATCAGGCGTGACGGTGCGCGCCCGCGCACCAGCGACTTGTCGAAACCCCCGAAGAGCGAGGTTCCATGGGCACGCCCGTCATCGTCGAAGCCGTCCGTACCCCCATCGGCAAGCGCAAGGGCTGGCTCGCGGGCCTGCACCCGGGCGTCCTGCTCGGCGCCGCCCAGGTCGAGGTGCTCAAGCGCGCCGGTCTCGACCCTGACCTGGTGGATCAGGTCATCGGCGGCTGCGTCTCCCAGGCCGGCGAGCAGTCCAACAACATGGTCCGCCGCGCCTGGCTCCACGCGGGCCTGCCGATCCACACCGGCTCCACCGTCATCGACGCGCAGTGCTCCTCGGCCCAGCAGGCCACCCACCTGATCAACGCGATGATCGCCTCCGACCAGATCAAGGTCGGCATCGCCTGCGGCATCGAGTCGATGTCACGCATCCCGCTGGGCGCCAACGTACCCAAGGGCGCCGGCGATCCACGTCCCGAAGACTGGAACATCGATCTGCCCAACCAGTTCGAGGGCGCCGACCGGATCGTGAAGAACCGCGGGTTCTCCCGCAACGAGGTCGACGAGTTCGGCCTGTGGTCGCAGGTCAAGGCGCGCCAGGCCCGCGACGCCGGGCACTTCAAGAGCCAGATCTTCGCCGTCGAAGCCCCCATGCTCGACGACGAGGGCAAGCCCACCGGAGAGATTCGCACCGTCACCGAGGACCAGGGCATCCGCGACACCTCGCTCGAGAAGCTGGCCGGGCTCAGCCCGGTGCTCGAAGGCGGCACCCACACCGCCGGCACCTCCTCGCAGATCTCCGACGGCGCCTCGGCGCTGCTGCTCATGGACTCCGCGGTCGCCGCCTCGCTGGGCCTGAAGGCTCGGGCACGGATCGTGACGTCCAACCTGGTCGGCTCGGATCCCTACTACCACCTCGACGGCCCCGTCCAGGCGACCGAGAAGGCGCTCGAGGACACCGGGATGACGATCGGCGACATCGACATCGCCGAGGTCAACGAGGCCTTCGCCGGCGTGGTCATGTCGTGGGCCGCGGTGCACCAGGTCCCCGAGGAGAAGATCAACGTCAACGGCGGCGCGATCGCGCTCGGCCACCCCGTCGGCTCCACCGGCACCCGGCTGCTCACTGCCGCGCTGCACGAGCTCGAGCGTCGCGACGCCAGTACCGCCCTGGTCTCGATGTGCGCCGGTGGCGCTCAGGCCACCGCCACGATCATCGAGAGGATCTGACCTATGGCTCGGGAGAAGGTCACCGAGGCCGAGTACGTCGTCGTCGGCGCCGGTTCGGCCGGCTGTGCCGTCGCCGGCCGCCTGGCGGCGGCGGGAAAGTCGGTCATCCTGCTCGAGGCCGGGAAGAACGACAGGCGCAACTACCTGGTGACCAAGCCAGGCATGATCGGCCCCCTCCACGCCGAGCCACGGCTGAAGAAGCTCGTCGACTGGGGCTACCACACGGTCCCCCAGCAGCACGCCCGCAACCGCGAGCTCCCCCAGCCCCGCGGCAAGGTGCTCGGCGGCTCCTCGTCCATCAACGGCCTGCTGTGGGTCCGGGGCAACCGGGCCAACTACGACGCCTGGGCGGCCGAGGGCAACACCGGCTGGGACGCGGACTCGGTCAACGAGGCGTACCGGCGGGTCGAAGACTACGAGGGCGGTGGCTCCGACTACCGCGGCACGGGCGGGCCGATCAAGGTCATGAAGCACCCGCGGCCGACCGAGGCGTCGCTCTCCTTCCAGCGCGCCGCCGCCGAGACCCTCGACGTGAAGGTGCTCGACGACTACAACGGCGCCGAGCAGGAGGGCGTCGCGACGTTCCAGCAGAGCGCCATCGACGGGCTGCGCTACTCGGCCTCGCGGGGCTACCTCCACGACCAGGAGCTGCCGAGCCTGACCACCCTGACCCAGGTGCACGTCTCGCGGATCGTGATCGAGAACGGCCGGGCGAGGGGCGTCGAGATCCTCACCAAGCGGGGTCCGCAGACGATCTCGGCCACCCAGGAGGTCATCGTCTCCGCGGGCGTCTTCGGTTCCGCGCAGCTGCTGATGCTCTCCGGAATCGGTCATTCCGCCCACCTCGCCGAGCACGGGATCACCGCGATCCACGAGCTCCCGGTCGGCGACAACCTGCACGACCACATGTTCGTGCCGACCACCTGGGAGATGCCGACCGCGCTGCACCACGGCACCGCCGGCTACTTCGGCAAGGCGGTCCTCAAGGAGCAGACGGTCGGCAGGTCGATCCTCGGCCACACCGTCTTCGAGACGGTCGGCTTCGTCCGCACCTCGCTGGCCACCGACGTACCCGACCTGCAGCTGCACGTGCTCCCCTGGGCCTACCCCTCCCCCAACCAGGACGCGCCGATCCGCCACGAGGTCGACCCGCGGGCGGCCCTGACGGTGATGTCGTCGCTCATCTACCCGCGCTCGCGCGGGACGCTGCGGCTGCGTAACGCGGACCCGACTGCCGAGCCGCTGATCGACTTCAACTACCTCGCCGAGCCCGACGACAAGCGCGTCCTGCTCGAGGGCGTGGAGATGATCCGCGAGATCATGGCCTCCCCGGCCTTCGGCGACCAGGTCAAGTCGGAGATCCACCCCGGCAAGGCGATCGACGCCGAGGCGATGAAGGACGAGGTCACCAACCGGGCGACCTCGATCTACCACGGTGTGGGTTCCTGCCGGATGGGCGTGGACGAGCGGGCCGTGGTCGACCCGCAGCTGCGCGTACGCGGCATCGACGGCCTCCGCGTCGCCGACGCCTCGATCATGCCGTCGATCATCGGCGGCAACACCAACGCTCCCGCGGTCATGATCGGTGACCGTTGCGCAACCTTCATCCTCGACGAAAATCTGTAGAGCCGTCCTCGACAACCGCTGATCGGAAGCAGACATGAGCACTGACACCGCGAAGACAGCAGACGTACGCCGCCCCGACTGGATCACCGAGGAGCTGCTGGCCGAGCTGGTCTCCCGGGTCCCGTCCTCGACGGGTGCGTCCTGGAAGCTGACCGAGGTCTACACCGGCGAGGTGCTGGTGGCGCTGCCGCAGTCCTCACCGGCGGACGTGGAGCGGGCCGCCGAAGCCGGCCGGGCTGCCCAGCAGGCGTGGGCGGCGACGCCGCTCCGGGAGCGGCTGGCCGTCTTCAAGCGCGCCCACGAGCTGATCCTGCGCAACCAGCACAAGATCGCCGACCTCATCCAGGCCGAGTCGGGCAAGGCCCGCAGGATCGCGTTCGAGGAGGTCTGCGACCCGCCGATGGTGATCTCGCACTACCTCAAGCGGGCGCCGAAGCTGCTCAAGGACAAGAAGCGTCCGGGCGTGATGCCGGTGCTGTCCAGCTCGATCGAGCGCCACCCGCCGCGGGGCCTGGTCGGGATCATCGCGCCGTGGAACTTCCCGTTCGCGACCGGGCTCTCCGACGCGATCCCGGCACTCATGGCCGGCAACGCGGTGCTGCTCAAGCCGGACAACAAGACGGCGCTCTCGCCGCTGTTCGGGATCTCGCTGCTCGAGGAGGCGGGCCTGCCGAAGGGCCTGTTCCAGGTGGTCTGCGGCGAGGGTCCGGACGTGGGCCCGACGATGCTGGACAACGTCGACTACGCGATGTTCACCGGCTCGACCGCGACCGGCCGGGTGATCGGCGAGCAGGCAGGGCGCAACCTCATCGGCGCCTGTCTTGAGCTCGGCGGCAAAAACCCGATGATCGTCCTCGACGACGCCGACATCGACGAGACCGTCGGCGGCTCGATGTTCGCCGTCTTCGGCAACACCGGCCAGATCTGCATGCACATCGAGCGGATCTACATCCCCGAGGCGATGTACGACGAGTTCCGCGACAAGTTCGTGGCCGCCGTCGAGGGGATGCGGATCGAGGCGGCGTACGCCTTCGGGCCCGACCTCGGGGCGCTGGTCTCCCCCGACCACCTGGCGCGGGTGCAGTCGCACGTCGAGGACGCGGTCGCCAAGGGCGCCACCGTGCTCACCGGCGGCAAGGCGCGTCCCGACATCGGGCCGACCTTCTTCGAGCCCACCATCTTGGAGGGCACCACGAAGGAGATGCTCCACGGGGTGACCGAGACGTTCGGGCCGGTGGTCTCGCTGCACCGCTACTCGACCCTGGAGGAGGCGATCGAGCTGGCCAACGACACCGACTACGGGCTCAACGCCTCGGTGTGGACCACGAACTTCAAGCGCGCCCAAGAGGTCGCGGCGCGGATCGAGTCGGGCAACGTCAACATCAACGACGGCCTCGCCACCGCGTACGCCTCGAAGTCGACCCCGTCGGGCGGCATGAAGCAGTCCGGTGTCGGGGCTCGTCACGGCGACCAGGGACTGCTGAAGTACACCGAGACCCAGAACGTCGCCACGCTGAAGAAGCAGGTCATGGGGCCGCAGGGCAAGCAGACCTTCGACGACTACGCCAAGCAGATGCAGGCGTCGCTGCGCTGGATGCGGAAGCTCCACATCCGTTGACGCCCGTCTCCCGCTATGCCGAGCTGACCCGGGAGGAGCTCGCCGAGGTCGTCCGCGAACTCCTCCTGATCGGCCAGCTGATCGACCGTTCCGGGATGGCGTGGTGCATCTCCGCCTTCGGGCGCGAGGAGATGCTCCGGATCGCGATCGTCGAGTGGGCCGCAGCCTCGCCGATCTACACCCGGCGGATGCAGGCCGCGCTGGGCTACGCGCCGACGGTGGCCGGGCAGGGTGACGTACCGACGATCTTCAAGGGCCTCCAGCTCGACATCGGCGCGCCCCCGCAGTTCATGGACTTCCGCTACACCGTCCACGACGCCCGCCACGGCGAGTTCCACCTCGACCACTGCGGCGCGCTGATGGACGTGGAGCCGATGGGCGAGGAGTACGTCCGCGGCATGTGCCACGACATCGAGGATCCGACGTTCGACGCCACCGCCATCGCGACCCACCCCCGGGCCCAGGTGCGCCCGGTCCACCGGCCGCCGCGGACGCCGGCCGACCGGATGCCCCACTGCCGCTGGACGGTGACCATCGACGACGCCCATCCCGAGGCGGTGGCGATCCCCGAGCTGGCCGTCAACGAGCGCTCCCGCGCGGCCGGGCTCGAGCTCGCGCCGATCGATCCGACCGAGGACGGCGCGGCCGACTACGCCGGGCCGCTGGTCTCCGACCTCGACCTGGCCGGTTTCTCCCACTCGGCGCTGGTCCGCATCGCCGACGAGGTGTGCCTGCAGATGGCGCTGCTCGACCGCGGCTTCACCCTCGCGCTGGAGTCCCGGGTCACCTCGCCCGAGCAGCTCGTCGAGATCCGCCGCAAGCAGCTGGTCGGGGTCGCCGGCATCGCCGGTGCCCGCCTCGCCCGGGCGCTCTCGCTGCCGCCGGACACCAAGGGCGCCCTGCGGCTGCTCGCGCTCCATCCGATGCTCAACCCCGCTGCGTACGTCTCGGTCGAGGTGGAGGCCGGCGCGCTGACCATCCGCCCTTCGGCAGCCGACGAGGACGGCGCCTGGGTCTCGCTGATCGGACCGGAATGGTTCGTTCCGCTCCGCGTCGCGGTGCAGGCGCTCGACCCTCACCTCGACGTCGAGGTAGGTGCGGTCGAGGGCGGATGGCGGGTCGAGACCGTACGCCGCACGGACCCCGCTCCCGAGGCCGACGAGGTCGCGGTGGTGAGGTTCAGCACCGGCGCGGACTTCGCCTTCGAGCCGCGCCGGTCGCTGCCGATCACACCGGTCTGAAGTTCAGCGGCGGTGGAGCGCGAGGACCGGGATGACCCGGTCGGTCCTCGCCTCGTACTCGCCGAAACCGGGGCTCAACGCCTTGAAACGCTCCCAGGCGGCGTCGCGCTCGGCACCGGTCAACTCGGTCACCTCGACCTCGACGACCCCTTCGTCGGGCGTCTCGATCTTGGTCTCCGGGTGGGCCAGGAGGTTGTGGTACCACGCCGGGTTCTCGGGCGCGCCGGCCTTGGAGGCGGCGATCAGCCAGGTGTCGGGATCCGGGTGGAGGTTGGCCACCGGCGATACCCTCTCGGTGCCGGTCTTGGCGCCGGTGTGGTGGACGAGCACGAGCCCGCGCCCGAACGGCACCGAGGTGACGTTGCCGTCGTTCGAGCGGAACTCGTCGATGATCGACTGGTTCCAGTCCTTGTAGTCGCTGCCTGACATGGAGTGCCTTTCCCCCGAGGAATCGGTTTTCACCCACTCTCGCAGACCTCCCCAACGCACACCGGAAAACGCCGACTTGGCGCAACTGCCCCACCCCACAACGCCGAGTCGGCGCAACTGCCCCATCCCACAACGTCCACTCGGCGCATCTGTCCCAAGCGCCGCTCGGTCTCGGCTGGGACAGTCACGCCGACTCGACACCAAAATCCGGGGCAGTTACGCCGACTCGACACCAGAGTCCGGGACAGTCGCGCCGGGTTGGGGCGAGGTCAGACGCGGGCCAGAGCCGCGATGCGGACCTGCTCCTCCCGGTCGGTCACCTTCGCGCGCGGTCGGCCGATCTCCTTGCCGGACTCGCACTCGTGGGTGTCGAGCGTGTTCCAGCCGGTCTGGTCGACCACGATCACGCCGCGCGCCGCCAGGAGGTCGTCGAGGGACTCGCGCGCGGGGTCGGTGAGCGCGCCGGCGGCGTAGTCGTCCAGGAGGGTGCGTACGGTCTCGGCGGCGCAGGCTCGGTTGGTGCCGATCACGCCGCTGGGACCACGCTTCGCCCAGCCCGCGGTGTAGGTGGCCTCGGCCCCGATCACCCGGCCGGCCTCGTTCGGGAAGCGGCCGGTGCCCGCCTCCTTCGGGACGCCGTCGACCCCTGCGGAGCGGTAGCCCGTGGCCCGGACCACCAGTCCGGCCTCGATCTCCTCGCCGCTGTCGAAGCGCACCCCTGCGACGGTCTCCGTGCCGAGGATCTCGGTGGGCGTGAGGCCGAAGCGGAGGACGAGCCGCTTCGCGGCGTCGGGACGCGGCCGGGTGGCCAGGTCGCGGAGGAGGTCGGCCTTCTGGACCGCCCCGAAGGTGGCGGCGTTGCGTTCGGTGGTGTCCGCCTCGGTCGGCAGGGCGGACAGGTCCGCCTCGTCGACGACGACCTCGATGCCCGGGTCGTCGGCCAGTGCCCGCAGCTCGGGGCTGGTGAAGGCGGCGTGCTCGGCACCACGGCGGGCGGTCACGACGACCTCGCGGATACCGCTGGCCGCCAGAGCCGAGAGCGCGACCGGAGCCAGGTCGGAGGCGGTCAGGGCCGCCTCGTCGGCCAGCAGCAGCCGGGCCAGGTCGAGGGCGACGTTGCCGTTGCCGATGACGACGGCCCGCTCGTGCGCGAGCGGGAAGGTGAGGTCGGCTCGGTCGGGATGGCCGTTGTACCAGCCGACGAGCTCCGCCGCGGAGGTCGAGCCCGGCAGGCCCTCCCCCGGCAGGCCGAGGCTGCGGCCCTCGCCGGCCCCGGTGGTGTAGACGACCGCGTGGTGGGCGCCGAGCAGCTCCTCGTGGGTGACGTCGCGCCCGATCTCGACGTTGTAGCGCGTCCGTACCCGGCGGTGGCGTGCCGTCTTCGCGAAGCCGGAGACGATCTCCTTGGTGTCCAGGTGGTCCGGCGCGACACCGTAGCGGACCAGGCCGTAAGGGGTCGCGAGCCGGTCGATGACGGTGATCTCGACGTCGCAGCGGCGGGTGGCGGCGAGCTCTTCCGCGACGTACCAACCGGCCGGGCCGGCGCCGACCACGGCCACCTTGAGCGGCCCGCCCGGGATCTTCGGTCCCAGCGGCGGCAGCGGCGCGGGCTCCTCCTGCTCGCCGGTGAACTCGAAGAAGGCGGCGTTGATGTCGACGTAGGGCGCGAACGCGTCCGGGACCTCGTAGTCCGGGTAGATCGCGTTGACCGGGCAGGCGTCCTCGCAGGCTCCGCAGTCGATGCATTCGTCAGGGTGGACGTAGAGCATCTCGGCGGCACCGAAGCCCGGCTCGTCGGGCGCGGGATGGATGCAGTCGACGGGACAGACCTCCACGCAGGAGGCGTCGTTGCAGCACGACTGGGTGATGACGTACGTCATGAGCGCTGAGCCTTTCCCTGGGCCTTCCTCCGGGCCTTCCCGATGGTCTCCTCGACCACCGTGTTCATCCTGGCACCGTTCGGCCAGCCCGCGTAGTGACTCAGGAACACCACGATCTCGCGCAGCTCGTCCTCGGAGAGCTCGCCGTTGGCGTACGCCGCGGGGATCTGGATCCCGAGCACGTCCGCGGCACCCTGGCCGGCGAGCAGGCCGATCAGCAGGAGCCGGCGGTCGCGGGTGGTCAGGCCCGGGCGCTGCCAGATGTCCCCGAAGAGATGGTCGGCGGTGTAGCCGAAGAAGTCGCCCTCGCCGTCGGCCATGTCGAAGCCGTAGACCTCCTCCATCTTGCGCAGGCCCCGGGCGCGCTGCTCGGGGAGGTCGGCGAACTTGTCGGTGTCGTCGTTCATGATTCCGTGTTTCCTCGTTCAGTCCTTGGGGAGCCCGAGCCCGGGTGCCAGCCGGTCGAGGGCGAGTCGGGCGAGCGGCACCTCGACGCCGAGCTCCTCGGCGAGCTCGATCGCGAAGCCGAGATCCTTCTCCCCCAGCGCCACGACGTGGCCGAAGACGCCGCGCCAGAAGTCGGTCTCCTCGATCGGCGCGGTGGTGTCGCGGTGCATGATCGCGCCCGGGCCACCCGTGATCGCGTCGGTGTGGCGGACGACGTCACCGAGCGCCACCAGGTCGAGCCCCGCCGCCTCGGCGAGCCGCTGGGCCTCGGTGGCGGCGGTGAAGGAGGCGAAGTGGAGCAGGTTGCGGGCCAGCTTGAACCGCGTCCCGGCCCCGACCGGGCCGGCATGGACCACCTTGGAGCCCATCGCGGTCAGGACCGGGCCGGCCGCTGCGTACGCCTCCGGGGTGCCGCCCACGAGGATGGCCAGGGTGCCTTTGGCGGCTCCCATCGGGCCGCCGGAGACGGGGGCGTCGAGCACGTTCACCCCGTGCGGCTCGGCGGTCGCGGCCAGCTCGGCCGGCGTATCCGGGGCGACGGTCGAGTGCACCAGGACCGTCAGCGGGTCGCGCCCAGGACGGTCACCGACCGACGTGAGCACCTCGGCGAGCACCTCGCGCACCTGGTCGTCGTCGCGCACCATCACGCTGAGCACCTCGACGGCCGAGGCCAGCTCGGCGACCGGGGCCACTCCGTTCAGACCCGCCACCTTCGCCCCGGCCGCCCCGAGGTCGGCGACGGGCTCCTCGGCGATGTCGTGCACCCACAGCTCGATCCCGTCCGTGCGGGCGAGCTGGAGCGCCATCGGCTTGCCGATGTTGCCGAGGCCGACGAACCCCGCACGTGTCCTGGGCGCCGCGGTCACAGCCGGAACGTCCCGCCGCCGTCGACGGCGATGATCTGGCCGGAGATCCACGCGGAGTCCTCGGAGAGGAGGAACTTCGCGGTCCCGACCATGTCCTCGGTGGTGCCGAGGCGCTTGATCGCCATGCCCTTCGTCATCTCTCGCGCCGCGTCGCCGGCCTGGACCCGCGTCGCCTCGGTGTCGGTCGGCCCCGGCGCGATCGCGTTGACCCGGATGTTCATCCCGCCGAGCTCGTGGGCGAGCTGCTGGGTCAGCCCGTTGATGCCGACCTTGGCCAGCCCGTAGAAGCCGGAGTAGAGGTAGGCGGCGGTGGAGGACTGGTTGACGATCGCGCCGCCGCCCCGCTTCTGCATCGCCGGGTAGACGGCGCGGGTCATCACCAGCGCGCCGTTGAGGTTCACGCTCATGAACTTCTCGTAGTAGTCCCAGTCGACGGTGATCAGCAGGTCGAAGGCCATGTCGCCGTAGATCGCGGCGTTGTTGACCAGCCCGTCGATCCCGCCGTACGCCTCGGTCGTCTCGGCCACCAGCGCGGCCGCCGACGCGTGGTCGGAGACGTCACAGCGTACGAACCGGGCGACGCCGCCGGCCGCCTCGATCTCCTTGGCGACCTGCTGCGCCTTCTCCTCGTTCAGGTCGGCGACGACGACGGCGGCGCCCTCGGCGGCGAACCCCTTGGCGTACGCCTCGCCGATCCCCTGCGCCGCCCCGGTGACGACGATGACCTTGTCCTTGAACCTCATGCTGCTACCTCTCGATCTGGTCTGCACGCGACTGTGTTGGTCTCGACACGGGCTCGCTGGCGCTCGCCCGGCTCGACCAGCGAAACGCTGGTCGAGCCGCCGGAGCCGCTAGGCGGAGGCGTGTCGAGCGGTGTATCGAGCTTGTCGAGATGACCAACACGGTTCCGGTCATGCGGGCTCCGCGATCAGCTTCGTCTCGAGGTACTCCTCGAAGCCTTCGACGCCCATCTCCCGGCCGAGGCCGGACTGCTTGTAGCCGCCGAACGGCGCGTCGGGGCCGAACCACTGGCCGCCGTTGACGCCGATGGTGCCGGTGCGGATCCGCGCGGCCACCGACTTCGCGCGCTCCAGCGACCCGGACTCCACGGAGCCGGAGAGGCCGTAGGGCGAGTCGTTGGCGATGCGTACGGCATCGTCGTCGCCGTCGTGCGGGATCACCGTGAGCACGGGGCCGAAGATCTCCTCGCGGGCGACGCGGGCGGTGTTGTCGAGGCCGGCGACGACGGTGGGCTGGATCCAGAAGCCGCCGGCGAGGTCGCCGTCCTGGACCGCGACGGCTCCGCCGGTGGCGATGCGGCCACCCTCCTCCTCGGCGAGCGCGAGGTAGCCGAGGATCCGGTCACGCTGGACCGCGGAGATCACCGGTCCGCAGATCGTGCCGGCATCGGCCGGGTCGCCCGCGCCGAGCGACGACATCGTCGCGGCGGCCGCCTCGACGGCCGCGTCGTAGGACTCCCGAGGCACCAGCAGCCGGGTGGTCAGGGCACAGCCCTGGCCTGCGTGCACGGCCACCGAGAAGGCCGCCATCGAGGCGGCCGAGGCGATGTCGGCGTCGTCGAGGACGATGGCCGCGGACTTGCCACCGAGCTCGAGGAAGACCTTCTTCAGGCTGGGCGCGGCGGCCGCCATGATCGCCCGGCCGGTGGCCGTCGACCCGGTGAAGGAGACCAGGTCGACCCGAGGGTCCTCGGCCAGCATCGCGGCCACCCGGTTGTCGCGCGGGGTGACGACGTTGAAGACGCCCGGCGGGAGATCGGTGTGCTCGGCCGCCAGCCGGCCCAGCTCCGCGGCCAGCCAAGGCGTGTCCGGGGCGGGCTTGAGGATCACCGTGTTGCCCGCCGCCAGCGCCGGGCCGATCTTGGCCAGGTTGATCTGGTTGGGGAAGTTCCACGGCGTGATCGCGGCGACGACGCCGACGGCCTCACGCCGCACGGTCCGCCGCGAGGAGATGCCCATCGTCACCCCGACCCCGAGGTCGCGTTCCCACTCGAAGGACTCGGCCAGGTCGATGGTCCACTTCAACGTCT
This sequence comes from Nocardioides sp. NPDC000445, assembly GCF_040300245.1. Lineage (NCBI taxonomy): Bacteria > Bacillati > Actinomycetota > Actinomycetes > Propionibacteriales > Nocardioidaceae > Nocardioides > Nocardioides sp. NPDC000445. The sequence goes on from NZ_JBEPDH010000027.1 coordinate 14,458, forward strand.
CGACCGGGGTGTCGAACTGCGGCCCGGCGACCAGGAACGCGGGCGCGCCGACCTCGGCGGTGGTCAGCTCGCGCAGTGCCTCGGCGTTGTCGAGGAGCGCCTGGTGGAGCTGGCGCAGGCACCGGATCCGCAGCGCCACGTCGGTCGACCAGTCGGTCTCGTCGAAGGCCTTCCGGGCAGCGGCGATGGCGGCGTCCATGTCCCCGGCCGTCGAGTCGGGCGCGCGCCCGATCTCCTGCCCCGTGGCGGGGTTGAGGATCGCGTACGTCTCACCGGATGCGGCCGCGCCGAGCTTGCCGTCGACGAGCTGCTGGGCGGGCGGGTTGGTGGGGTTTCGGGTCGTCACACGGGCTCCTGGGTCACGAAGTTCCCGGCCGCGACTGGCGGCGGCCAGACGGTCGAGGGCAGGTCGGCGAGGCGGTAGTGGCCGGGCTGCTCCATGCCGTTCAGCGACATCCGCTCCAGCAGCCCGGCGGTGGCCTTCTTGGCCTTGACGATGTCGAGGAAGGTGGTCGCGGTGGACCCCAGGTCGAACCAGTCCCGCTGCCAGGCGAACTGCAGCCCGCCACCGTCGGGCCGCGGTGCGACCCCGAACCAGGAGCCACCGATGCCGAGGATCTCGTACTCGTCACCGGTCGCGTCGTCGACGATCCCGGCCCGCTGCCGCCAGAAGCCGATCACCATCGCGTTGACGTCGTCGATGACCGTCGCCTGGTAGTCGTAGTGCCAGCCCTCGAGCCCGGCCATCTCGGTACCGAGCGCCCACTCCCGGATCTGCTCGCGGCCCACGGCCATGAAGTGCTCGTCGGGGGTGTACATCCAGCCGTACGTCGCGTCCTCGGCGTACACGTCGGCGAGCGGCGACCAGTTACCGTCGGCCTCCGCCTTCCGGTTGAGGTCGAGCCAGTGGGCCCAGAACCCCTCGATCTCGGCGCGGTCCATTCAGTCCTCCAGGGTGAGAGCGAAAGCGGGGCAGTACTTCACGGCCGCACGCGCGGCGGGGAGCTGCTCCTCGGACGGTTCGGTGATGCGTACGACGACCTGGTAGCTGTCCTCGTCGAAGGCGAAGAGCTCCGGGGCCTCGGCGAGACACTCCTGATGTCCCTGGCAGAGCCCGAGGTCGGCTGTCAGCCTCATGCTCTGCCACCACCCACGGGCCGCCGCCGGTAGCGCACACGGCATGGCTGCTGGAGCTGGATCACCATCTTGGTGAAGTCGTCGGCGTACGACTCCAGCGGCTGCGCCGCCTCGAACGAGTAGTCGCGCAGGATGACCGAGAAGATGGCCTTCATCTGCATCATCGCGAACGCGTTTCCGACGCAGCGGTGCTTGCCGGCGCCGAACGGGATCCAGGTCCAGCGGTTCTGCATGTCCTCCTGGCGCGGGTCGATGTAGCGGCTCGGGTCGAAGGAGTCCGCCTTCGGGAAGTCGGCCTCGATCCGGTTGGAGACCCGTGGCGAGGCGGCGAGCAGGGTGCCGGCCGGGATGGTCTCGCCGAGCAGCTCGAAGTCCTCGCGCACCAGCCGCATCAGGATGATCAACGGAGGGTGCAGCCGCAGCGTCTCCTTCAAGGCGGCCTCGAGCACCGGGATCGAGCGCAGCGCCTGGAAGGACACCTCGCTGCCGTCCGCGTAGAGCTCGTCCAGCTCGCCGACGACGTCCGCCATCACCGACGGGTTCCGCAGCAGCTCGATCATCGCCCACGACGCGGTGCCGGAGGAGGTGTGGTGGCCGGCGAACATCATCGAGATGAAGACGCCGGTGATGGTGTCGGTGTCCATGTCGATCGAGATGAGGACGTCGAGCAGGTCGCGCTCCTCGCGAGCGACCTTGCCGTGCGCGACCCGCTTGTCGATGATCGCCTGGACCAGCGCGACGAGCTTGTCGCGGGCGGCATCGCGCATCCGGAAGCTCTCGATGTCGGCGTAGGCGTCGACGTACGCGATCGCGTCCGTGCCGTGCTCCAGCTCGTGATAGTGCTGGGCGAAGGACGAGTCGAGCTCCTCGCGGAACGGCTTCCCGACCAGGCACGCCGAGGTGGTGTAGATGGTCAGCTCGGCGAAGAAGTCGAGCAGGTCGATCTCCCCCTCCTCGCCCCAGCCGGCGATCATCCGGCGGATCTCGGCCTCGATCGTCTGTGCGTGCCCGCGCATCATGTCGCCGCGCAGCGCCTGGTTCTTCAGCATCTGCTGCCGCTCCTCCGGCGAGGCGTCGAAGACGACGCCCTTGCCGAAGATCGGCGTCATGAACGGGTACGCCGCCGCCTGGTCGAGCACGTCGTCGGGCGCCCGGAAGAACGCCTCGTTGGCCTCGGCACCGGTGACCAGGACGACGTCCTTGTCGGCGAGGCGAAAGCGCCCGAGGTCACCGCACTCCTCGCGGACGCGGGAGAACAGCGAAATCGGGTCGACCCGCATCTCGGGCAGGTGCCCGGTGCCGCGGATGATCTCGGGGACGCTCGGGTCCTGGGCGTCCAGGACGGTGGAGACGGTGGGGATCGTCATCGTGGCTCCTGCACAGGGGCTTCGGGGTTGACGTCGATGGTGCTGATGTGGACCCCGCGCTTGGCGGTCACGACCGACGTGATCGCGTCGGCCAGCGCCCGGGCCTTGAGGAAGTGCGGATGGCGGGCAAGGCCCCACCTGACCCACTGCTCCAGCACGAACCCGCCGAGCTCGGCGGGCCACTCGTTGCCGATGTCGGAGTGGGTGGGGCCGGGTCGCACGATCGACGCCCGGACCCCGGTGCCCTCGAGCTCCATCTGGAGCGCGTTGACCATGCCTTCCAGACCCCACTTGGAGGCTGCGTACGCCCCCATGAACGGTCGCGGCCTGACCGCCACGTCGGAGGAGAGGAAGACCAGGTCGCCGCGCTGCCGCTCGATCATCCCCGGCCCGAAGGCGCGCAGGATTCGGTGGGCGCCGAGCAGGTTGATGTCGACCTGGCCGCCGAAGGTCTCCGTGGAGACGTCGACGGTTGCCCCGGGATGGGTGACGCCTGCGTTGCTGACCACGACCTCGATCTCGCCCAGGTCGGCGACCGCCTTCGCGGCGAACCCGGCGACCGACTCGTCCGAGGTCACGTCGAGCGGGTGGGCGACCGCCTCTCCCCCGTCAGCGCGGATCGCGGCCGCGATCTCCTCGACCCGGTCGAGCCGCCGGGCGCCGAGCGCAACCGGGAGACCCGCGGTCGCCAGCGCCTTCGCGGTCTCCGCGCCGATCCCGGAGGAGGCGCCGGTGATCACCGCCGGACGGCGGTCGGGCTGTGCGTACTTCATGCGTCCTCCAGGGATGCTGACCGAGGTAGCTCGGCGAATGCGTGCTGACCTCGCGGAACTCCACGAAGTCGGTGGCTACCGACCGAGTTGCCTCGGTGAGCATCCGCCCCGCTCATCGCGCCCTCCAGGTGAACGTGACAGGCAGCTCGGCGAACCCACGCACGCTGGTCGAATGGACCCGGACCGCGCGCTCGCGATGGACCTCGAAGCCGGTCGTACGCTGCACCAGCTCCGCGAGCACGACCCGGGCCTCGAGCCGGGCCAGATTGGCGCCGAGGCAGAAGTGCCGGCCGACGCCGAAGCTCATGATCCGGCCGAGCTCGTCGGACGGTCGATGGATGTCGAAGACGTCCGGGGCGGTGAAGACGCGCTCGTCGCGGTTGGCCGAGCCGAGCAGGACGAGCAGCTTCGACCCGGCCGGGACGACCTGGCCGTGGAGCTCGACGTCCTCGGCGACATAGCGCGCCAGCATCTGGCTGGACGTGTCATGCCGCAGGGTCTCCTCGATCCACGATCCCACCGGCGCGGTGTCCTCCGGGTCGGCGAAGACCTCGGCGAGCTGCGAGGGGTGGGCGCCGAGGTGGAAGAGCGCGTTGCCGAGCAGCTTGGTGGTGGTCTCGTTGCCGGCCACGACCATCAGGAACAGGAACGCGATCACCTCGTGGTCGAGCAGCCGGTCGCCGTCGACCTCGGCCTCGACGAGTGCCGAGGTGAGGTCGTCGCTGGGCTGCTTGCGCCGCTGCGCGACCATCTCGGCGTAGTAGCCGATCAGCTCGAGCGCGGCCGTCATCCCGGCCTCCGGCACGTCGCGTACGCCGTCCTCCCGGTGCACCACCAGGTCGGCCAGGCGGCGCACCTCGTCCCGGTCCGCGACGGGGACGCCCATCATCTCCGAGATGACGTCCATCGGGAGCTTGCCGGCGAGCTCCGAGATCCAGTCCGCCTCACCGGTCTCGGCGCAGGCCGCGACCAGCGCGTCGAGGTAGTGGTCGGCGAGCGCCTGGATCTGCGGGGTGAGCTCGCGTACGCGGCGCGGCGTGAAGCCGGCCGAGACCAGCTTGCGCAGCCGGGTCTGCTCCTTGCCGTCCAGGGCCAGGAAGGACATCACCCGGTGGGCGTCGGCGTTCCAGGCGCTGGCGTCGAGCGAGACGCCCATCCGGTTGGAGAAGGTGACGTCGTCCTTGATGGCGGCGTGCACGTCGGCATGCCGGGAGAGTGCCCAGAAGTCGTCGGAGGCGTTGTAGTAGAGCGGCGCCTCGTCCCGCAGCCGGGCATAGACCGGGTAGGGGTCCTCGTGGAAGTCGTAGTCGTAGGGGTCGAAGATCTCGGTCGTGGCGCTGGTCATCTCACTCTCTCCCGACGATCACGGCGACGACCGGGGCGAGCCGGTCGGCCATCTCGTCGTAGGTCATCAGGCCCATGCCCGCCTGCAGCAGCGCCCCGGAGAAGGCGAGCAGCAGAGCTTCCCGCTCGGCCTCGGCCGCACCGTCGCCGAGCGCCGCCTCGAAGCGGGCAGCGAACTCGGCTCCGATCCGCAGCCGCAGCCGCTCGACATCGGCATCGCTGCCCAGCAGCGCCGGCGTGACCGCCGCGGCGAGCGCCGGCTCCTCAGCGATCCGGGTCGTCAGGCTGCGTACGGCTGCCTGCACCCGCTCCGCGCGGGACCCGGTCTCCTCCACCGCCGGCGTCACGGCCAGGTGGCGCCAGAAGAGCTCGGCGAAGAGATGGTTCTTCGAGGCGAGGTAGGTGTAGGCAGTGGCCGGGGAGACCCCGGCCCGGGCGGCGACCGAACGGACGGTCAGTGCCTCGTGCCCGACCTCCCGCAGCTCCGCCAGACCTGCCGCGAACACTCGCTCGACCGTCTCCGCCTGGCGGGTGCTCGTTGCGCTGGACACGTGTCCAGATTAGAACACGTTCTCGTTTCGGGCAAGGGGTGAAGGCGACCGAATCGGGGTACCGCACCAACATGTCGAGAACAGACGTGCTGGGCGTGGAGCTCCAGCGACAACGCGACGTCCTCAAGCTGGTCGGTGCGACCTTGAAGGCCGCCGAGATCCCGTTCGCACTCGCCGGCGGGTACGCGGTCTGGACCCGAGGCGGGCCGGAGAGCACCCACGACGTGGACTTCGTACTCCCTGAAGAGTGCGTCGAGGACGCCGTGCGCGCACTGGTCCTGAACGGGATGGATCCGGTCGGCGCCCCGGAGGACTGGCTGGTGAAGGTCGGGCGCGACACCGTGGTCGTCGACCTGATCCACCGACTCCCGACCGGCCCCGTCGACGAGGAGCTGCTGGCTCGGTGCACCGACCTGCCGGTCGACTCCGTCACCATGCCCGTGATGTCCGGGACCGACCTGCTCATCTCGCGGATGCTGGCCCTGAGCGAGCACGCCTGCGACCTCTCCCCGATTCTCGGTGCCGCCCGCGCCCTGCGCGAGCAGATCGACTGGCGGCTGGTGCGACAGGAGGCGAAGCGGAGCCCCTTCGCGCAGACCGCGATCTGTCTGCTCGACGCGCTCGCCATCATGGACGGAAGCAGTATGGGAGGCGACGATGGCTGACCCGATTCGCGTGGCAGCAGTCGGTGACGTACATCTGGCCGACGACCTGCGCGGCCGCTACGCGCCGCTGCTCACGGGCATCTCCGAGGAAGCCGATGCGCTGCTGGTCGCCGGAGACCTCACCCAGCACGGGACGGTCGAGGAGGCAGAGGCGTTCGCCGACGAGTTCGACGCCGCCGACGTGCCGGTCCTCGTCGTGCTCGGCAACCACGACTATCACTCTGGAGCCGAAGAGGACATCACGCGACTCCTGGAGGATCGCGGGATAACGGTGCTCGAGGGCACCTCGACCACCATCGAGACCAGTGCCGGCCTGCTCGGCGTCGCCGGCGTCAAGGGCTTCTGTCTCGGCTTCCTCGGCCGCTCCGCCGCTGACTTCGGAGAGCCGCAGATGAAGGCGTTCACGGGCCACGGCATCGAGACCGCAGATGTGCTGCGCAAGGCCCTCGACGACCTCGGCGACGGGCCCGACGTGACCGTCGCGCTGTCCCACTTCGCGCCCGTCGACGACACCCTCGTCGGCGAGCCGAAGGAGATCTGGCCGTTCCTCGGCAACTACCGGCTCGGCGAGGCGATCGACGAGACGGGAGTGGACCTGGCGCTCCACGGCCATGCCCACGCCGGACGCGAGAAGGGTCTCACCCCGGCCGGGGTGCCCGTACGCAACGTCGCCCAGCCCGTCATCCAGGCGGCGTTCCGTGTCTACGACGTCATCCCCAGGAGGTCGGCATGAACGAGCAGCACACGCGAGATCTCGAGCGCGCGATCGCGACCGACCCGCGCACGCACGAGCTGGGCATCCGGCTCCAGGTACGCGGTGACCACCTCGTCGTCTCCGGCGAGGTGGCCTCCGAGGAGCGTCGCGCGACGGTCCTCGAGGTCATCAGGGAGCACGGCCCCGGGATCGACATCGTCGACTACATCGTGCTCAGCGCCGAGCCCGGGCCGGGCGGACCGCAGCACGAGCAGATAGACCCACGAAGGAGCTGAAACCCAGATGAACGGCACCATCGTCGCGGTCGTGATCGGGATGATCCTGTTCTGGAGCGTCCTGACCCTCATCGCCGCGCTCCTCGACCGGCGCCGCGGCCGCCAGATCGAGAACGACCTGACCGAGATGGAGCGCAGGTACCATCTCGACGGCAGCGACCGGTACGGGAGCTTCGACCAGCGAGCCCCCGGAGCCCACCGAGCGCGCTGAGCCTGCTCAGGCCCCGGGCGGAAGCCTGGTGAAGTCGGGCTCGCGGCCCTCGGCGAAGGCGACGAGCGCCTCGATGTTGGCAGGCCCGCCGAGCAGCTCGGCGAACTTCGCGTTCTCGAGCTCCCGGGCGGCCTCGATGCCGGGGCGCAGCGACGCGGTCATCGTCTCCTTGACCGCGACCAGGCTGCTGATCGGTCTCGCGGCGAGCGTGGCGGCGTGGTCCCAGGCGACCTCGAGGAGCTCCTCGGGCTCGGTGACCCGCCACACGAGCCCCATCTCGCGCGCCTCCTCGGCACTGAACCACTCCCCCGACATCAGCATCCAGGCGGCGTTCTGGCGTCCGATCAGCCGCGGGAACAGGAAGCTGGAGGCGGCCTCCGGCGCGACCCCGAGCGTGGTGAACGGTGTCTTGAACCTCGCCTTCGTCGAGGCGAGGACGAGGTCGGCGAACCCCAGGAGCGTCACGCCGATACCCAGACCCAGTCCGTTGACGGCGACGACCAGCGGCTTGGAGAACGCCGCCAGCGAGTCGACCAGGCCGATGAACCCGTGGGCGGCGCCCTCGTCGCCACCCGAGGCGGTCTCCTTCATCTCGACGAGATCGGTGCCCGCCGAGAAGGCGCGGCCGTTCCCGGTCAGCAGCACGACGGCCACCTCCGGGTCCTCGTCGGCCTCGCGCAGCGCCTCGGCCAGGGCGACGTAGAGCGCCTGGCTGAACGCGTTGAGCTGGTCGGGACGGTTGAGGGTGAGCGTACGGACGCGGTCGCGGTCCTGGCTCAGCAGCAGGTCGGACATGCGGGGGTCTCCTATCGGCCCAGGATCAGGTGGGCGGCACGCTCGCCGATCATGATCGAAGGCGCGTTGGTGTTGCCGCCGGTGATCGAGGGCATCACGCTCGCGTCGGCGACGCGCAGGCCGTCGATGCCCAGCACCCGCAGCGACGGGTCGACCACGGCGCGCTCGTCCGACCCCATCCGGCAGGTGCCGACGCCGTGATAGACGCTGTGCACGATGTTGGGCAGCAGCTCACGGGTCGCCTCCGGGGTGGCGTACGACGGGCCGGGCGAGATCTCGCCCTGGTTGTCCCCGAGACCCACCATCATCTCGCGCACCTTCGCGATCCCGTCGAGGAGCACCTCGGTGTCCTTGCCCGAGGTCAGGTAGGCCGGGTCGAGCAGCGGGTGCGCGAGCGGGTCGGCGCTGGCCAGGCGTACGGTGCCCCGGCTCTCGGGGTAGATCAGCGTCGGCAGGATGCACAGGCCGGGCTTGCTCGTCGGCGGCCGGATGGCCTTCTCACCGTCCTGGTTCGGGAATGGGTAGACCCAGTAGAGGACGTGCAGCTGCAGGTCGGGGACCTGGCCGGCCAGGGCGCTGCGTACGAAGCCGAAGGCCTCGAACTGCGAGCCGGCCGCCCAGCCCTTGCGGGTGAGCCGTGACTTCGCGAACCCGGCGGCGAAGTAGGCGGGTGTGGGCCGTCGCAGGGCCGAATCCATCCGGAACGAGACCGGCACGAAGAGGTGGTCGTGGAAGTTGTCGCCGACGGGAAGGTCGGCGTGGACCTGGATGCCGTGGTCGCGGAGGTGGTCGGAATGACCGATTCCGGAGAGCATCAGCAGGTGCGGCGAGCCGTAGACGCCGGCAGCGACGATGACCTCGCGGCTCGCCCGGATGGTCTGCTTGTCGCCATCGGCGCCGACGACCTCGACGCCGGTGGCGCGTGAGCCCTCGATGCGTACGCGGGTGACCTGGGCCTTGGTCAGGATCAGCAGGTTGTCCAGCGGCTGCTCGCGCAGGTAGGCCTTCGAGGCCGAGTAGCGGCGCCCCTCGGAGGCGCTGAGCTGGACGACGCCGACACCCTCCTGCTCCTTGCCGTTGTAGTCGTCGAGGGCGCTGACCCCGAGCCGCTTGGGTGCCTCGTCGAGCCAGCTCTGCGTCGCCGGCGTGAGGTCCTTCTGGTAGCGCACCTTCACCGGCCCGCCCTGGCCGCGGAACTCGTCGCTGCCGCCCTCGAAGTCCTCCATCCGCTTGAACGCCGGCAGCACGTCGTCGTAGGACCATCCGGTCGCGCCGTCGGCCGCCCAGTCGTCGAAGTTCTGGCGGTTGCCGCGCACCCAGAGCATGCCGTTGATCGAGGACGAGCCGCCCAGCACCTTGCCGCGGGTCATCGGGATGACCCGGTCGAGGGCGGCGCTCTGCGGGACCGACTTGTAGCCCCAGTCGACCAGCTTCTTCAGCTGTGGCGTGGAGAGCATGGCGGCGACCGCGCCGGGGAGCTCGAGGAGGTTCTTGATCCCGAAGGCGGTGTCCTTGGTGCCCGCCTCGATCACGATCACGCTGGCACCGCTCTCGGCCAGCCTGCGAGCGGTGGCGCAGCCCGCACTCCCGGCGCCTACGACGATGTAGTCGGCTTCCATGTTCACTTCTCTCTCCCGGCGATCCCTTCCGCAAAGACTAGAACACGTTCTACTGTTGTGTCATGCGCCACGGCATCGTCCTGTTCACCTCGGACCGCGGCATCGCGCCCGCCGAGCTCGCCTCCGCCGCCGAGGAGCGCGGCTTCGAAACGTTCTACGTGCCCGAGCACACCCACATCCCGGTGCGCCGCGACGCCCTGCACCCCACCGGCGGCACCGAGCTCCCCGACGACCGCTACCTGCGTACGCTCGACCCCTGGGTCACGCTCGGGACCTGCGCCGCGGTGACCTCGCGGATCGGGCTCTCCACCGCCGTCGCGCTGCCGGTCGAGTCCGACCCGATCACGCTCGCCAAGACGATCGCGACCCTCGACCACCTCTCCGGCGGCCGGGTCTCGCTGGGGGTCGGGTTCGGCTGGAACACCGACGAGCTCGCCGACCACGGCATCCCGGGCGACCGCAAGCGCACCGCACTGAAGGAGTACCTGGAGGCGATGCGAGCGCTGTGGACCGAGGAGGAGGCGGCCTATGCGGGCGAGTTCGTCTCCTTCGGCCCCTCGTGGGCCTACCCGAAGCCGCCACAGGGCCGGATCCCGACGATCGTCGGCGCCGGCGGCGGCCCCAAGACGCTGCGCTGGATCGCCCGCAACGCCGAGGGCTGGATGTCGACCCCGACCGAGGCCGGCATCGGCGACAAGGTGAAGACGCTGCAGGACGAGTGGGAGTCGGCGGGCCGCGAGGGCAAGCCCGAGGTCCGCGTCCTCGTCGCGAAGCGACCCACACCCGACGACCTGGCCGAGTGGTCGGTGGCCGACGAGCTGATCTGGGGCGTCCCCGACACCGAGCCGGTCGGCGTGCTCACCTACCTCGACAAGCTCGCGGGCAGGCTCGACCTCGGCTGATCAGCCCAGCCGCTCGCGCAGGAAGCCGACGATCCGCGCCAGGCCGGATCGCGAGGCCGGAGAGATGCCCGGCAGGGTGAGATAGGCATGGGTCGCCAGCCGCGGGCAGTGAACGGCGACCTCCACCCCAGCCGTACGCAGCGCGTCGGCGTAGCGCTCGGCGTGCGAGCGCATCGGGTCGAACCGCGCGGTGAGCACCAGGGCGGGCGGCAGACCCGCATGGGACCGCGCCCGCAGCGGTGAGACCGACCACTCCTCGGCGAGCGACACGTCGTTGCCGAGGTAGTGCTCCACGATCTCGCCCAGTCCCGGGCCACGCAGACCGACGAGATCGACCAGCGGATAGATCAGCACCTGGCCGCGGATCCGAGACTCACCCTCGTCCCGGGCGCGCAGTGCCAGGACCGCGGCCAGGGTGCCGCCGGCGCTGTCGCCCAGCACGGCGATCCTCGTCGCGTCGGCGCCGAGCACGTCGGCGTTCGCGACAACCCACGCCAGCACGGCCCAGCAGTCATCGACCGCCGCCGGATAGGGATGCTCCGGGGCGAGCCGGTAGGCCGGCGCGACCACGATCGCCCCGGTGCGGGCCGCGATCCGGCCGGCCATCCAGCGCGACTGCTCGGGCGATCCCCAGCACCAGCCGCCACCATGGAAGGCCAGCACGATCGGCCGCAGCCCGGCCGAGCGCGCTCGCGGGACATGGACCCGGAGCCGGACCTCGCCGGCCCACGCCTCGTGCACCACCACGCCCGGGTCGTCGGCTCCGAACACCCAGGTCAGGTGGCGGTTCGCCAACAGCGCCGCCCGCCGCTCGCGCAGCTCGACCATCCCGTCCACACCGCGATCCTGCACCTCGGCGGCGGTCTTCGTCATGACGTACGGCCGACCGGTGGTCGAACGTCACCGCACAGCTCACGCAGACGCCATCCAAAATAGAACACGTTCTACTATGATCGGCCCATGAGTGACATCAGCGAGATCGAGCAGCTCAAGTACCGCTACGTACGCCTCCTCGACACCAAGCAGTGGGACGAGTTCGCCGCCTGCTTCAGCGATGACGCCACCGCCGACTACGCCGGGCTCTCGTTCACCTCGCCCGCCGAGCTGGTCGACTACATGCGGACCAACCTGCCCGCGGAGATCATCACGATGCACCACCTCCATCACCCCGAGATCGCGGTCGACGGCGACGCGGCCACCGGCCGCTGGTATCTCTACGACAAGGTCTTCGCCCCCGCCTACGAGTTCGCCCTCGAGGGCGCCGCCTTCTACGAGGACCGCTACATCCGTACGCCGCTCGGCTGGCGCATCGCCCACACCGGCTATCAGCGCACCTGGGAGCTCACCACCAGCTTGAAAGACCAGCCCAGCGCGAGGCTCCGAGCCTATGACTCTGCGAGGAACGAGCAGAGTCATTACGCGAGGAGATCGAGCGAGCGCAGCGGCTGAGCCTGCGAAGCCGCGAAGCGGGTCGAGATCGAAGTGCCCCAGAAGACCCACCACGCATGCCAAGGTCCCCGTAGGTTCTTTATATGCGGATCGCCTTCGGAAGCGACGACGAGAACGAGACGACCAGGGCCGTGCTCGCCGAGCTGCGGGAGCGCGGGGACGTCGAGATCATCGAGACCGACTCCTGGCCCGACCTCGGCGCCGGCATCGGCCGGGCGGTCGTCGAGGGCCGCGCCGACGTCGGCGTGGTGATGTGCTGGACCGGCACCGGCACGGCGATCGCCGCCAACAAGGTCCCCGGCGTACGCGCCGCCCTCGCCTGGGAGCCCTGGATCGCCCGCAACGCGCGCCTGTGGAACGACGCCAACGTCTTGGCGATGAGCCTCAAGCGCCTCGCCCCCGACGTCGCCGTCGAGGTCGCCCGGGCATTCCTCGACGAGACCGAGCCGGATCCCGACGAAGCCGCCGCGATCAGACGTCTCGGCGAGCTGTGAGCGCCGCTTCGGACACTCGGTCAGCAGCAGGCGCAGCCGCCGTCGCAACCCTCGTGGTCGTCGAGGCGCGCCCCCGCCGGTGAGCAGCAGACGTCGCCGCGCCAGGCGTTGACGCCCTCCCCCACCGCCAGGGCGGCGATGACGAGCGCGGCTGCCGAATCCGCCCACCACCAGCCCAGGGCGCTGTTGGCGAGCAGCCCCAGAAGCAGTGCGGCGGACATGTAGGTGCACAGCAGCGTCTGCTTGGAGTCGGCCACGGCGGAGTGGGAACCGAGCTCGTTGCCGGTACGGCGCTGGATCCAGGAGGCGGCGGGCATGACGAGCAGGCTCAGCGCGGCGATGCCGATGCCGAGACCGGAGTGGTCGGCGGCATGGCCGGTCACCAGTGCGGTGACCGCGTCGTAGGAGACGAACGCGGCCAGCCCGAAGAAGGAGAAGGCGATGATCCGCAGCGCGGTCTTCTCGCGGGCCTCGGGATCGCGGCCGGCGAACTGCCAGGCGACCGCGAGGGCGGACGAGACCTCGATGACCGAGTCGAGACCGAAGCCGAGCAGCGCCGCCGAGCCGGCGATCGCTCCGGCCGCGATCGCCACCACCGCCTCGATCACGTTGTAGGCGATGGTGAAGGCGACCAGGAGGCGGACCCGTCGCACCAGGACAGCCCGCCGGGACGAATCGGGGCCCGGGACCGGCGGCGGCACGTCCTCGCGTCGGCCGATGACATGGATCGGCAGCTCGGAGCTCACCAGGTCACCTCATGGCACTGCCGGGTCGGGGCGGTCTCGGTCTGCAGGGTGGCGTGCTCGATCTGGTGCCGGGTTGCGAGCGCGGTCTGCGCCTCGGCCAGCACGGTTTGGCCATCGGTGCCCGCATCCAGGACGAGATGCGCGGTGGCGACGTGCATCCCGGAGGTCAACGTCCACACGTGCAGGTCGTGGACGTTGTCCACGCCCGGGACCGCTTCGAGGTCGGCGACGACCTGGTCGACCTCCATGCCCTCGGGGACGTGCTGGCCGAGGACCGCCAGGACCTGACGGCCCAGTGCGACGGCGCGTACGGCGACGAAGACCCCGATCGCGACGGCGACGGCGGTGTCCCACAACGGCTGCCCAGTAGCGGCGACCAGCAGCCCGGCCGCGATGACGCCGACGCTTCCGGCGGCGTCGGCGACGACCTCGAAATAGGCGCCCTTGAGGTTGAGCGACTCGCTGGCGCCCGCGCGCAGGAGCAGCATCGAGACCAGGTTGATGGCCAGGCCGATAGCGCCGACCACGAGCATCGCACCGGTCTGGACCTCGGATCCCTCGCCGATGCGGCCGATCGCCTCGAGCACGACGTAGATCGCGACCCCGAGCATCACCAGGACCGTCAGGCCGGAGGCGAACACCTCGACCCGGTAGGAGCCGTAGGTGCGGCGACCGGTGGTGTCGGCGCGGGTGGCGATCCGGGTCGCGACCAGCGCCGCACCCAGTGCGACGACGTCCGCGGTCATGTGGCCGGCGTCGGAGATCAGTGCCAACGACCCCGACCACAGGCCGGCGACGAGCTCGACGATCAGGAACGCCGCCACCATGGCGAACGTGACGGCCAGTCGCCAGCGGTGCCTGCCGCCGGCGTGGCCCACAGCGGCGCCATGTCCGTGTCCGTGGCCCATCAGCAGCAGCCCTGCTCGGCGGAGTCGCGGCACGCTTCCGGGTCGGTGACCAGGATCAGGTCGTGCAGGTCAGCCAGCGCATGCGCGAGGCGACCGTCGGCGAGCTCGTAGCGGGTCCGCCTGCCCTCGGGGACGGCGACGACCAGGCCGCAGCCGCGCAGGCAGGCCAGGTGGTTCGACATCGACTGACGGGTCACGCCCAGCGACTCGGACAGCTCGGCCGGATAGGCCGGCCCCTCGCGCAGCTGCATCAGGACCCGGGCTCGGGTGGCGTCGGAGAGGGCGTGCCCGAAGCGGGCGAGCGCGTCCAGGGACGAGGCGGTGGCGGTGACCATGCCGCGACAGTACATCGCAACATGTATTCAGCAAAAGCTGAACCATGTCGGGACCGGTCAGTCCAGCTCCCGGTAGTTGCTGCGGAAGAACAGCAGCGGCTCGGTGGCGGCGCCCTCCTCGAGGTCCAGGACGCGGCCGACGACGAGATAGTGGTCGCCCTCCTCGTGGACCGAGTGGACCGCGCAGTCGAGATAGCCGACGGCCCCGTCGAGATGCGGGTCGCCGTGGTGGGCCGACGGGGTCCAGGAGATGTCGGCGTACTTGTCCGCGGCACGCGAGGCGAACTGGTTCGAGACGGCCTCCTGGCCGGCGGCGAGGATGTTGACCGAGAAGTGCCCCGCGCGACGGATCCGGGCCCAGGCCCGGGATGACTTGGTCGGCGCGAAGAGGATCAGCGGCGGCCGCAGCGACACCGAGGAGAACGACTGGCAGGTCATCCCGACCGGGCCTTCCGCGGTCTGCGCCGCGATCACGGTGACCCCGGAGGCGAACCGGCCCAGCACCGTACGGAACCGGGCGTCCGCCTCCGCGTCGGCAGGGGTCTCCGGTGGCGACGGTGGCGCTTCGAAGTCGAAGCGACCGTGGAAGGACTCGATCAGCTCCGGATGCGGCCAGCTCTCGGCGGCATCGGGAGACATCCCATCAGGCACCTCTATACGCATACCCGATCACTGGCCTACGCCGAAGTCGTGACCCCAGTACGAGACGGCCGTGGACTCCCGGGCGACCCACTTCTGGTCGTCGACCTGCAGTCCCTCGGTGCCGAACTCGATGTCGAAGCCACCCGGCGACTTCACGTAGAAGGAGACCATCTCGTCGTTCATGTGCCGCCCGAGCGTCGCCGAGAGCTTCGCGCCGTACTTCTTCACCCGTTCCAGCGCCCGGCCGACGTCGTCGAGCTTGTCGACCTCGAGCATGATGTGGACGCACTTGGAGTCGTTGGGGAACGGCAGGAACGCCAGCGAGTGGTGACGCGGGTTGATCCCGAGGAAGCGCAGCCAGATCTTGGTGCCGGGCTCCTTGCCGGCGAACTCACCGGGCATGCTCATCGAGTCGCGCAGCCGGAACCCGAGCGTGTCGCGGTAGAACTCCAGCGCCTCGACGTCGTCGGAGACCGGGATCACCACGTGGCCCATCCCCTGCTCGCCGGTCACGAAGGTGTGGCCGTAGGGCGAGACCGCAGGGCGTCGCTCGTAGGTGATGCCGTGGAAGAGCTCGAAGACGTTGTCGAACGGGTCACGGAAGCGCAGCATCTCCTGCACCCGCCGCTCGGCGAGCTCCTCGGGCGCGCCCTCCTCCACCTCGACACCGGACTTCTCCAGGTGCTCCCGGGCCTGCGCCAGCGCGGTGTGGTCGGCGACCTCCCAGCCGACGCAGCTGAGCTGGTCCACCTCGCCCGGCTCGATCACCAGCCGGGCCGAGACCTCGTCGATGCGGTAGTAGAGGTGCTCCTGGTTCGGGCCCTTCGCCTCGATCAGACCGAGGACCTTGCCGGCGAACGTACGCCACGCCTCCAGGTCGGTGCTGGTGACGCGTACGTAGCCCATGGACTTGATGTCGATCACTTCGTACGCTCCTTGTGCCTCTCCAGGCTGTGCCGTTTGAGAAACGCGACCGCGATCTCGCGGAACTCGTCGGCGGCCTCGATCTGTGCCCAGTGCCCGCAACGCGGAAAGACATGCAGCTGCGCCTTCGGAATCAGCTTCAGGGCGGGGAACGCTCCGTCGAGCGGGTTGACCCGGTCCTCACGACCCCAGGTGAGCAGGGTGTGGTGCTTGAGCCGGTGCGCCTCGCGCCACAGCATGCCGTCCTCGGCGGTCTCGGGGTTGTAGAACGACCACCCCATCGACGCCATCGCCTCGCGCGCGCCGGGTGCGGTCGCGTCCGCGAACCGCTCCTCGACCAGCTCGTCGGTGACCAGCTTCTGATCGACGACCATGGTGGAGATGAACGCCTTGAGCGCCTCCCGGGTCGGGTCGCCGGAGAAGTCCATCAGGCGCTGTACGCCTTCGGTGGGATCGGCATGGAAGAGGTTGAGCGAGAGCCCGCCCGGTCCCATCAGCACCAGCCGCCCCACCCGGTCGGGATAGGTCAGCGCGATCCGCATGGCCGTCCCGCCGCCGAGCGAGTTGCCCAGCAGGTGCACCTTCTCCAACCCCAGCTCGTCGAGCAGGGCGATCACCGCATCGCCGGCGAAGCGGTAGTAGTTGCCCACCACCTCCGGTTTGTCGGAGGCGCCGAAACCCGGCTGGTCGACCAGGATCGTGCGGAAGTCGGCCGCGAAGCCCTCGAGCGCCGAGCCGAAGTTGGACCACGACGAGGCCCCGGGACCCCCGCCGTGAAGCATCACCAGCGGTAGCCGGTCGTCGCCACCTGCACCCAGGTCGTAGTAGCGCAGCGAGATCTCGCCCGCGGCCTCGGTCTTGATCGCGACGTCGTGGGCGACGTCCTCTTTCACCAGCGCCATCAGTACATCCCCGGGTCGACCTTGTGCCCGAACTCGGAGGCGCCGTACATCTGCAGCGCCCGCTCGGGATCGTTGGCGGCGTGGACACGGCCCGCGTGGGCGTCGCGCCAGGCGCGTTGGAGCGGAGTGCCGTTGGCCAGCGCCCGGCCACCGGAGGCCTCGAAGAGCAGGTCGATCGCGTCGATCGCGCGCTGGGTGCCGAGGACCTGGTCGCGGCGGATCCGCAGCCGCTGGGTGATCGGGATCTTCTCCCCACGGGCGACGTAGGCCTGCTGCTCACGGATGTTTCCCATCAGCAGCGCCCAGGCGGCATCGATGTCGGAGGAGGCGGTCGCCACGCGCACCGCGGCGAAGGGATCGAGGGACGCCTTCTCACCGTAGGAGGCGCGGACCCGGTTCTGCTGCATGGTCACGTGCTCCTCGTAGGCGCCGCGAGCCATGCCGATGATCGGCGTGGTGATCGTGGTGGTGAAGAGCGAGTGGAACTGCAGCTTGTAGAGGTCACCGGTGTTGACCGCCTGCCCGGGACCCTTGCAGCGTCCGGTCTCGGCCATCGAGAGCGTGAAGGTCTCCGGGATGAAGACGTCCTCGACCACGATGTCGTTGGAGCCGGTGCCGGCCAGGCCGACGACGTTCCAGACATCGACGATCTCGTAGCGCTCGCGCGGCACCAGGAACGTACGGAAGTCGACCACCTGACCCTCGTCGTTGAAGACGAGGCCACCGAGCAGCACCCAGGTGGCGTGCGCACAGCCGGAGGAGAACGACCAGCGACCGGAGAGGTTGAAGCCACCCTCGGTGATCGCCGCCTTGCCCACAGGCGCATACGAGGAGGACACCCGCGTGTCAGGGTCCGAGCCCCAGACCGCCTGCTGGGCCTCGTCGTCGAAGAGCGCGATCTGCCAGGGGTGGACACCCAGGACGCTGGAGACCCAGCCCGTCGATCCGCACGCCGAGGCGATGTCGCGCACACAGGTGTAGAAGTCGACCGGGTCCGCCTCGAGACCGCCGAACCGGGCCGGCTGCAGCAGCTTGAAGAAGCCGACCTCCTCCAGCTCCTTGACGCTCGACTCGGGCACGACCCGGAGACGCTCGGTCTCCTCGGCGCGCTCCCTGATCGTGGGCAGCAGGTCCTGCACCCCGTCCCTGACGGTCTGTGCGTCCTTGTGGGGGCGCTGTGTCGGTTCGCTCACCGCTCTGCCTTCCTGCATGGTGTCCCAATGTCCTCGGACGGCGCGGTTCGTGCGCTGCCGATGGATCAATACTAGAACACGTTTCAGTTTTGTCGAGTCCCCGGGCGTGTTTCGTTGCCTGTCGTCTATGGTAGAACGTGTTTCAGTTCTGGGACAGTCGAAGCTGAGGGAGCACCATGGGACAGACCGACGAGACGTACGACGTCGTGGTCGTAGGCGCCGGAGGCGCCGGGATGACCGCGGCGCTCGCGGCCGCCCGCCGCCACGGGCTCGAGACCGTCGTCATCGAGAAGAGCGCCTACTTCGGCGGGTCGACGTCGCGCTCCGGCGGCGGGGTCTGGATCCCGCGCAACCACGCCCTCGAGGCGGCCCACCAGAAGGACTCCCCCGAGGCCGCCAGCCTCTACCTCGAGTCGATCGTCGGCGACGTCGTGCCCAGCGACCGGCGCGAGACGTTCCTGGACCGCGGCCCGGAGGTGCTCTCCTTCGTCTGCGAGAAGACGCCGGTGCGGTTCAACTGGGTCCCCGACTACGCCGACTACCACCCCGAGGCACCCGGCGGTCGCGGCGCCGGCCGCTCCGTCGAGCCGGCCCCACTCGATGCCCGTGTGATCGGCGAGGAGCTCTCGCGGCTGCATCCGCCCTATACGAAGTCGCCAGCCAACATGGTCGTCACCCAGGCCGACTTCCGCAAGATCAGCCTCGGCATGCGCACGATCAAGGGTCCGATCACGATGGTCAAGATCGCGGTCGCGCGGATCCTCGCCGGACTCCTCGGGAAGAAGATGTACGCCATGGGCGCGGCGCTCGCGATCGGGCTGCGCAAGGGGCTCATCGATGCCGGCGTCGAGGTCCGCTACGAGACCGAGCTGGTCGGGCTTGTCACCGAGGGCGGCCGGGTCGTCGGCGTCGAGGTGCGCCGCGGCGAGGACGGTCCGACGACGGTGATCCGGGCCCGGCGCGGCGTGATCCTCGGCTCGGGCGGGTTCGAGCGCAACCTGGAGATGCGGGAGAAGTACCTGCCCGCGCCGACCTCGGTCGAGTGGACCACCGGTGCCTTCTCCAACACCGGCGGCGGGATCCTGGCCGGGATCGCGGCCGGTGCTGACACCGACCTGATGGACGAGTCCTGGTGGGGTCCGACGATCCCGTTCCCCGGGCGGCCGTGGTTCGCGCTCGCCGAGCGCAACCTGCCGGGGTCGATCATCGTCAACGGCGCCGGCAAGCGGTTCATGAACGAGGCGCTCCCCTATGTCGAGGCCGTCCACGAGATCTACAAGGGCCAGGAGACCGGCATCTCGCACGTCCCGGCCTGGCTGGTCTTCGACCAGCGCTACCGCAACCGCTACATCTTCGCGGGCCTCGGACCCGGGCAGCCGTTCCCGGGCCGCTGGCTCAAGAGCGGCGTCGTGGTGAAGGCCGCCACGGTGGGGGCGCTGGCCGAGAAGATCGAGGTTCCGGTCGACGGCCTGCGCGAGACGCTGGCCCGGTTCAACGGCTTCGCCGAGTCCGGCGTCGACGAGGACTTCCACCGCGGCGAGTCGACCTACGACAAGTACTACTCCGACCCCACCGTCAAGCCGAACTGCTCGCTCCACGTCATCGACCAGGCGCCGTTCTACGCCGTCAAGATGGCTCCCGGCGACCTCGGCACCAAGGGCGGCCTGGTCACCGACAGACGCGCCCGGGTCCTGCGACCCGACGGCTCCGTCATCGAAGGCCTGTACGCCGCCGGCAACGTCTCGTCCGCCGTGATGGGCCGCACCTACGCCGGCCCCGGCGCCACCATCGGCCCCGCCCTGGTCTTCGGCTATCTGGCCGCCGAGGACTGCGCCCTCAAGGAGACAAACTGATGCCCATCGACCCGACCAAGGCCGTCGGCGCCTCGCTGCCGTCCCAGTCGTTCTCGTGGACCTCGTCCGACGTGCTGCTCTACCACCTCGGCATCGGCGCCGGATCACGTCCCGGCGACGCGACCGACCCGGCAGCACTGCGCTACACGCTGGACTCCGACGCCCTGACGGTGCTGCCGTCCTTCGGTGTCGTGGCGCCGACCTTCCACGTCACCGAGCCGCCCTCGCTCGACCTGCCGGGCTGCGACATCGACCTTGCCTCGGTGCTCCACGGCTCCCAGGAGATCCACGTCGACGGCCCGATCCCCACGTCGGGAGAGGCCGTCGTCTCGACCCGGATCGCCGAGGTCTGGGACAAGGGCAAGGCCGCCGTCATCGTCCAGGAGGGCGTCGCCACGACCCCGTCCGGCGATCCGCTGTGGACCGTCAGGAGCTCGATCTTCGTACGCGGCGGGGGTGGCTTCGGCGGCGAGCGCGGGCCGTCGACGTCGCTGCCGGTTCCCGACCGCGCGCCGGATGCCGTGGGGGCGTACGACGTCACCGAGCAGCAGGCGCTGCTCTACCGGCTGTGCGGCGACCGCAACCCGCTGCACGCCGACCCCGCCTTCGCCGCGAAGGCCGGCTTCCCGAAACCGATCCTGCACGGGCTGTGCTCCTACGGGATCGTGCTGCGCGAGGCGACCGCACTGCTCCTGGACGGGGACGCCTCCAGGGTCGCCGGGTTCGGCGCCCGCTTCGCCGGGATCGTCTTCCCCGGCGACACGATCTCCATCGAGGCGTGGGACGAAGAGCCGAGGATCCTGGTCAAAGCGACGATCTCGTCGACAGATCCGGCCCGTGACGGCGCCCCGGTGCTCGCCGACTGCTTCCTGGAGGCACGATGAGCCGCGTACGTCGGTCGAGCCGGATTCGTGAGGAACGAGCGAATCCGTGTCGAGACCAACACGGTCGATTCGAGCGCCAAGGGGACTGTGTTGGTTTCGACACGCCTCCGCCTGGCGGCTCCGGCGGCTCAACCAGCGGAAGGCAAGTCCGATGAGCAACGGCACCACCCTCCCCGACGTACTCTCCCCTGCCGACGTCGAGGAGCGCTTCGGTGGCTGGTCGGAGGAGACCGACGTGATCGTGGTCGGCTTCGGCGTGGCCGGCGGGGCCGCGGCGCTGGAGGCGGTCCGGGCGGGCGCCCGCACGATCCTCCTGGAGCGGGCCGCAGAGCCCGGTGGCACCTCGGCGATGGCCGGTGGCCACTTCTACCTCGGCGGTGGCACCGCGGTGCAGAAGGCGACCGGGATCGAGGACTCCGCCGAGGAGATGTTCAAGTACATCCACGCCGTCTCCAAGGAGCCCGAGGACGACAAGATCCGGGCCTACTGCGACGACTCGGTGGAGCACTTCGACTGGCTCGAGGCGCTCGGCTTCGAGTTCGAGCGCACCTTCTGGCCGGGCAAGGCCGTCATCCAGCCCGGCACCGAGGGGCTGATGTATACCGGCAACGAGAAGGTCCACCCGTTCCGCGACCTCGCCGTCCCGGCGCCGCGCGGCCACAAGGTGCCGGTCCCGGGTGACACCGGCGGCGCCAAGCTGGTGGTCGACCGGATGGCCGACCGACTGGCCGAGACGTCGGCGGTGGTCCGCTACGAGGCCGGTGCCACCAACCTGGTGATGGAGGGCGGCCGTGTCGTCGGCCTGGCCTGGCGCCGGTTCGAGGAGCGTGGCGCGATCCGGGCCAAGGCGGTGATCCTCGCCGCCGGCGGCTTCGTCGGCAACGCCGACATGGTCGCCGAGCACACGCCCCGGCTCGGCGAGAAGCTCTTCCCGCTGGCCTCCACCTACGACGACGGCCTCGGACTGCGCCTGGGCGCCTCCGCGGGCGGCCGCTGGCGGTTCATGGACGAGCCGTTCCAGACCGCGCCGTTCTACCCGCCCTCGATCCTGCTGACCGGGATCATCGTCAACAAGCACGGCAAGCGGTTCGTGGCCGAGGACTCCTACCACGCGCGTACGGCCGCCTTCGTCATGGAGCAGCCGGATTCGGCGGCGTTCCTGATCGTCGACTCGGCGCACATCGAGCACCCGAAGATGCCGCTGTGCCCGTTCATCGACGGCTGGGAGACGGTCGAGGAGATGGCGGCCGGCCTGGGCGTACCCTTCGACACCCTGAACGCGACGCTGACCTCCTACAACACCCATGCCGCCGACAGCGTCGATCCCGAGCTCCACAAGGCGCCGGAGTGGACCGAGCCGCAGGACACCGGCCCATGGGGCGCCTACGACCTCTCCCTCGGCAAGGCGATGTACGCCGGGTTCACCATGGGTGGCCTGGCGACCACCGTCGAAGGAGAGGTACGCCGCGAGGACGGCTCCGCGATCACCGGCCTGTACGCCGCCGGCGCCTGTGCGGCCAACCTCGCCCAGGACGCCAAGGGCTACGCCTCCGGCATGCAGCTCGGCGACGGCTCCTACTTCGGCCGGCGCGCCGGGCGGCATGCCGCCGGACTGGACTGACCGGCACGGGTGACGGGCCTCACAACCTCGGCGCGCCCGGCGAGACCGGTCGCCGAGCGGCGCCGGGTTACGACTAGTCTTTACAGACGCGCATCAGGCGGACTGTTGCCATATCACATATCTCACCAGAGGTGAATGGCTTCGGTAAAAATTGGGCCTTTGTACCCTACGCGCGTCATGAGCCGGGCTGGTTATGTATACGCGACGCCACGGGCATCGCCGGTGTTGGCTCTCCCGACGCGTCCGCAGGCCATCGTCCCCACTCGACGCCTGTCGCCGAACTAGCCGAAAGGAATCCCCATGTTCGACTTCCGGAGCCCGGCCGGCCTCATGGTCATCGCCGCCCTGGTTGTCATCACGCTCGTGGTGGTCGGCGCAATCGCCGGCAACAGCCCTTCCTGATCCTGACGCCGAGCTTCCCGACCAGGAAGCCGCAGGCCCCGGCTCGATGAGCCGGGGCCGCGTACGTTCCACGGGTCGATCGTCCCGCTCAGCGGGTGAAGACCGCCACCGTCCGGGCAGGCACCGTGAAGGTGCCCGAGCCCGCCTCGAACGTGGCCGTCTTCACGACCTCGTCTGAGCCCTCGGCCTGGATCGGGTGCAGGCGGTAGCCGGCGCCCTCGGCGTCCTTCACCGTCTGCTGCCGCGCCGTCGTGGTCGCGTTGAAGACGACCACGAGGTCACCGAGGCGCATGGTGATCACACCCGGCGTCTCGTCCTTCCCCGAGAGCGGGAACGCGAGCTTCTCCTGGACCTGACCGGTGGTGGACAGGTGGAAGGCCGGCTCGTCCGTACGGATCCTCAGCAGGTCCTGGTAGGCGGCCGAGGCACCGTCGATCTCCGAGCAGCCCGGCGCCGAGGTCGAAGCCAGCAGCGGCTCGGCGAAGGGCCACTTGTCCTCGTTGTCTGCCGCCGGCGGCAGACCGCGACCGAAGCCGTTGCCGGCGTCGCAGTCCCAGTGGATGGCGTTGAACCAGTCGCCGGAGTCGTAGGAGTTGCGGTCCAGCGACTTCGAGCGCAACAGGTCGGTGCCGGCCTGGGACAGCGCCGGGCCCTGGGAGAGCGCGGCCGTGGCCATCGCGAGCACCTGCATCCGGGAGCGGTCCGCGGCGCTGGTCGAGGCGGGCAGCTTGAAGGTGAGCGCGTCGTAGAGCGACTCGTTGTCGTGGGCGTCGGCGTAGGCGAGCGCGTCTCCGGGCGCCTCCGCGTAGCCGGCCGGCGAGCCGTTGTAGTCGACCTGCGATCCCTTCACCTGGTTGCCCGCGGTGTCGGTGAACGCGTAGTCGGCGAGGTTGCCGGACAGCCCGACCTTGATCAGGTCCTGGTAGTGCAGCAGCCGCGCCCGCTGCTCCGCCTCGGTGCCGTTGGCGGCCGAGGAGTTGGGGTCGGTGTAGAGGCCGCTCGCGAAGCCCTGGACGCCCGGGTCGGCGTCGAACGGGCCGCCACCGCGTACGGCATCTCTGGCGCGGTCACTGAAGGTGGCGATGCCGGTGCCGGCCATGTTCTTCTGGGTGGCCTGCACGAAGCGGGCGTCGTCGGCGATCTCGCCGAAGTTCCAGCCCTCGCCGTAGAGGATGATCTTCTTCCCGTCGACACCGTCCTTCTCGAGCGTAAGCGTGTCGAGGGCCTTGCGGACGGCCAGGATGTTGGCCTTTGGGTGGTGCCCCATCAGGTCGAAGCGGAAGCCGTCGACCTTGTACTCTTTGGCCCAGGTCACGATCGAGTCGACGACCAGCTTGCCCATCATCGTGTTCTCGGGGGCGGTGTTGGAGCAGCAGGTGGAGTTGGCGACGGAACCGTCGGCGAGGAGCCGCTGGTAATAGCCGGGCACGATCTTGTCGAGCACCGACGTCTTCGCCTGGCCGCTGCTGGTGGTGTGGTTGTAGACCACGTCCATGACGACGCGCAGACCGTCCTCGTTGAGCGACTTCACCATCTGCCGGAACTCGACCGTCCGGTCGGTGCCGTCCGGATCGGTGGCGTAGGAGCCCTCCGGGACCGTGTAGTGGTAGGGGTCGTAGCCCCAGTTGTACGCATCCTTCGCCGCTGCCGCGGCGACACACTCCTGCTGCTCGTCACTGTCCGGCGCGTAGGACGCCAGGTCGCAGTCGGGCGTGGTCTGGTCGCTCCTCCTCTCCGGGATCGTGGCGATGTCGAAGGCCGGCAGCAGGTGGACGTACGACGTACCGGCCTCGGCCAGCTTGCGCAGGTGCCTCACTCCGTCGCTGTCCTCGTCGGCGAAGGCGAGGTAGCCACCGGGATGCTCGCTGGTCTCGTCCTCGACGGAGAAGTCGCGGATGTGGAGCTCCTGGATCTGGGCGTCCTTCATCGCCACGGCCTTCGGCTTCTTCAGGGTCGTCCAGCCCTTCGGCGCGAGCGATCTGTCTCCGAGGTCGACGACGAGGCTGCGCTCGGAGTCGGCGGTGAGCGCGACCGAGTAGGGGTCGGTGACCTTGTTCGTGACGAGCTTCTGCACGCTCGGCGCCCACACGGTCACGGCATAGCGGTACTCCTTGTCGCGCCAGGCCGTGGCGGAGCCGGTCGCCGACCAGACGCCGCTGGCGTCGTCACGGCGCATCGAGACCTTCTTCGTACCGAGCTCGAGCTTCACGTCGTGGGCGGTCGGCGCCCACACCGACAGGGTGACCCTGCCGTCCTTGAACACCGGTCCGAGCGACGCCCTCTCGGCCTTCGCGGCGTAGAGGTCGTCGAGGATCCCCTGCGTCTGCACACCGGTGCCCGTGACCAGGGCGCCGTTGCCGATGCGCTGGGTGAGCAGCAGCTGGCCCTCGAGCGCTTCCCGGATCCGGTCACGATCGCGGGGATCCACGGTGAAGGCGGCGTAGTCCCGCAGGTGCGGGAACTCCGCCTTCTGCTCCTCGGTCAACGACGCGTTCTGCAGCCGCAGCCAGTGGCCCTCGCTGCTCAGCGCACCGTCCTCGACGGTGATGCCGCCGTCACGGTCGTAGACCAGCTGCGTGGACAGCGCCGAGCCGCTCGCCATCTCCTTGGGCAGCACCACAGTTGTCTCGTCGATCCACTGTGCGTGCGCCTTGGCCAGGTCGAGCTCGGGTGCCGAGCCGACCGACGGCAGCAGGTAGCCGGTGTCGCCGGAGTTGAGCCACACCTCGTGGCCGTAGGTGGTCAGGTCGAGCGAGCGGTCGTTGGGGATGTCCTTCTCGTCGCCCTTGTGGACGATGTAGTTGAGCGAGGTGGCCCCGTCGACCAGCGGCACCTCGAAGGTGACGCCGTAGGCGTCCTTGCCGGTGGGCTGCAGCGGCTTGGACCATTCGGTCGGCTGAGCGGCGCCGGTCCAGGTGTGCAGGCCCCAGCCGTCGTAGTTCCCGTCGGCGCGGTGCAGGTGGATGACCGCTTTGGACGTGTCGGGCGCCGGGTAGACGCCGTCGGGCCTGGTGGTCTGCTGGGCGTCGCCGCCGGCCTCGACCCAGACCTCGCCGGTCTCGGCGAGATCGATCGTCCGCTCGCCGCCGTCGGCGGTGCCGTCCTTCTCGACCGTGTACGTCACCGAGGACGCGCCGTCGGGGAGCTTGACCCAGGCGAAGGCGCCGTAGGCGTCGCGGCCGACGAACCCGCCGCTCTGGTCCCCGGCCCGTAGGGTCCAGCCGGCGTAGTCGCCGTCGGCCCGCCGGTAGTGCACGACCGCGTAGTCACGGTCGACGGCGCTCGGGTTCTCGGCCTCGGGCGCCTGTCCGGCCGTGGTCTCGGCCAGGTCGCTCGCGGTGCGCCCGTCGCGGTCGACCACCACCGCCTTGTAGCGCAGCGCGGTGCCGGCGGCGACGGTCTCGGGGACGTACTGGGTGATCTTGTACGGGGCGTGGTCGACCGAGCCGAGCGTGCGCCACGTGCCGTTGCCGACCTGGGCGGCGAAGACGACGCGGGCTCCGTCGGTCTCCCCCGGGTCCGCGGAGAGGGTGACCGTGCCGGTGGCGCCGGGGTCCGGCGCGGTCAGCGACAGGGTGGGCTTCGCGGTGGCCTTCGGGAGCTCCGCGTCGGCGCGCAGGACGACCGAGGAGAGCGCCGGGACGGTCACCTCGATCGCGCCGTCGGCGGCGGTCTCGGTGGCGTCGCCGCCGTAGATCGTCGTGAAGGCGACCGACTCCACGGGCAGGGTGACGGTCTTCGCCTCGGCGGCGTTGTTGACCGCGACCACGTACTCGCGGTCCTCTCCGGTGCGCGAGAACGCGTAGACGGGGTCCTGGGCGTAGAGCTCGTGCTGGGTGCCGTCGGTCAGCGCCGGGTGGTCCTTACGCAGCTTCGCCAGGGCGGCGATTGCGCTGTAGAGCGGGTGGTTGGTGTCGTACGCGTCGTCGGCATGCGTGCGGTCGGTGCCGATCTGGTCGTCGTCGAGATAGTCGGCGACCTTCGAGCCGAACAGCGTCTGGCGGGCGTCCTTGTCGCCGCCGGCGCCGGTGAAGCCCTGCTCGTCGCCGTAGTAGACGACCGGGTTGCCGCGGGAGAGGAACATCAGCTCGTTCGCGAGCCGGGCGCGCTGGACGAGCTCGGCGTCGGTGGCGTCGGGGTGGTCGGCGGCGAGGAAGGTGCCGATCCGGCCCATGTCATGGTTGCCGAGGAAGGTGACCTGCTCGTAGGCGTTCGCCTTGTCCGTGGCGTACTTGTAGTCGTCCGCGAAGACTCCGGCGATCCGGTCGGCCGGAGCGCCCAACGAGGCGTAGGCACGGGCCGCGTCCTGGAACGGGAAGTCCAAGGTGGCATCCAGGCGGCCGCGGGTGACGTACGGCGAGGTGACGTCGCTGTCGGCGGAGTAGACCTCGCCGAACATGAAGAAGTCCTCGCGACCCTGCTTGGCGGCGTACGCGTCCAGAGCGGTCGCCCACTCGGTCCAGAAGTCGAGGTCGACGTGCTTGACGGTGTCGATGCGGAATCCGTCGATGTCGAAGTCGCGGACCCACCGCTGGTAGATCTTCGTCACCCCTTCGACCACCTCGGGGCGCTCGGTCCACAGGTCGTCCAGGCCGCTGAAGTCGCCGTACGTGGTCGACTCGCCCTCCCAGGTGGAGTCGCCGCGGTTGTGGTAGAGCGTGGGGTCGTTGAGCCAGGACGGCACCATCTCGCCGGTGTTGGCCGGGGTGTAGGGGAACGAGTCCTCGTCGACCTTCGCGTCGTCCGAGGACGGGTCTGCGTCGTCGAAGGGACGGCCCTCGGTGTCCAGGTAGGGGAAGGCGCCCTTGGGGCGGTAGCCGTACTTCTTCTCGGCGTAGTCGACGGTGTCGGCGGTGTGGTTGGTGATGACGTCGAAGAAGACCTTCATGCCCTTGGCATGAGCCGCGTCGATGAGCGTCTCGAGGTCCTCGTTGGTGCCGAAGTGCGGGTCGACCTGGGTGAAGTCGGTGATCCAGTAGCCGTGGTAGCCGGCCGAGGCGTTCGCGCCCTCGCCCTGGACGGGCTTGTTCTTGAAGATCGGCGCCATCCAGATCGCTGTGGTGCCAAGGCCCTTGATGTAGTCGAGCCGATCGGTGAGGCCCTGGAGGTCGCCACCCTGGTAGAAGCCCTTGTCGGCCGGGTCGAACCCGGTCTCGGTACGGCTGCCGGTCAGGCCGCCCTTGTCGTTGGCGGTCTCACCGTTGGCGAACCGGTCGGGCAGCACGAAGTAGAACTGCTCCTTCGTCGCCTCGTGACGGGCCGGCTCGGCGGCCAGCTTCGCGTCCGACGGCGGCTTCGGAGCAGCGGCGGTCGCCGACTCCGTCGTGGCCGTCTGCAGCACCGTGGCGAGCAGTGCGGTCGCGAGCACGGTCGCTGCCATGCGGGGCGCGCCGTGTGCGCCACTTCTTCGAATCACCTTGAGGGCCTCTCTGGGCTGTGCGGGGGGGCGTGCGATGGAGACCGGCCGTCCGGCGGCTATGGGGGCGGCGCCGGACGGCCGGACGATGTGGGTCAGCCGCAGGTCATCGCGCCGACGTGCAGCGCGAGGGCGGTGTTGGACCCGAGGGTGGCGGTGAACTGGCCGGAGCCGTTCACGGTGACGTTGGTGCCGCTCTGTACGTCGCAGTAGGTGCCAGCTGCCAGCGACGTCTGGAAGGTGCGGGTCAGCGACGAGGACTCGTGGTTGATCGCGACGTACGCCTTGCTGCCTCGCCCGAAGGCGATCGCATCACCGCCGTTGTCCCACCAGTTGGTGACCGCCTGACCGCGGGCGGTGTTGCGGAAGGCGACCATCTTCTTGATCTCGGACCAGGCGTGCTGGCACTTCCAGCCGTCCTGCCAGCAGGCGTTGACGGCGCCGGCGTTGGGCGGGCCGGCGTCCTTGTCACTCCACTCGTAGCCGGAGTGGATGTCGGGCGAGCCGTAGGGCCAGGCCAGCATGAAGACGTTGGCCAGGGTGTAGTTGGCGCCGTCCTTGTAGTTGAGCGTGTCGCCGCCGCGCTCGGTGTCGTGGTTGTCGACGAAGACGGCCGAGCTGCCCGAGGACATGTAGCCCCAGCCCTCGCCGTAGTTCTTCAGGTAGGCGAGGTTCTCGTTGTTGAAGACCCGCTTCAGATCGCGGGCGTAGCGGAACTCCTGGACGTCGCCGTTGCCCAGGTACTCGCTGGGCGAGACCGCCTCCCCCGCGCCGTAGATCGCCTCCTGCTTCCAGTAGACGTTGGGGTTGCTGAGGCGGGACTTGATGTTGGCCAGGTCGGAGGCGGCCATGTGCTTGGCGGCGTCGATCCGGAAGCCGTCGACGCCGAGCGAGAGCAGATCGTTCAGGTAGCCGGCGATCTTGCCGCGGACGTACTCCTCGCCGGTGTCGAGATCTGCGAGGCCGACCAGCTCGCACTCCTGGACGTTGGTGCGGTCCTGGTAGTTGCTGATCTGTGCGGTGCAATTGTCCAGGTCGAACGACGAGTAGAGGCCCGGGTAGTCGTACTTGCTGTAGGACGAGCCGCCGGTGCCGGTGCCGGAGCCCGCGGACATGTGGTTGATGACGGCGTCGGCGACGACCTTCACGCCGGCGGCGTGGCAGGTGTCGATCATGTTCTTGAAGGCGGTGCGGTCACCCAGTCGGCTCGCGATCTTGTAGCTGACGGGCTGGTAGGACGTCCACCACTGCGAGCCTTGGATGTGCTCCTGGGGTGGGGACACCTGGACGTAGCCGTAGCCGCCCGGGCCCAGCGTGCTGGTGCATTCGCGGGCCACCGAGGCGAAGTTCCATTCGAACATCACCGCGGTGACGTCCTTGTCTCCCGGTGGCGCGGCCTGTGCCGGGGCCGAGACCGGGATCGTGAGCGCGACAGCAGCTCCCGCCGAGAGGGCAAGTGCGGCAGCCATGGACTTTCTGGCCATGGTTCCTCCTGCGTAGGGGATATGAATCTTGCTGCAAGATCTTGCAGCACGACCGTAGGGTGATCGCCGTCACACGTCAACCCGCTGGCCCATCTCGCTGCAAGAGCTTGCGCAAAATTTCAGCGCAGTCGGGAGACTGACCAGCACCACCGAATCGTCAACATGGCGTATCGACGGCGTCGCCAGCGAGACCTATGTTGGAAAGAACTCACGACACGCCCAGGAATGTCCCCGGCGCATGCCCGTGAAGAACGGGGGGTGGCGCCATGCGCCGGATTCTCATCGCACTGGCTCTCTGCGTCGGCCTGCTGGCCGCCGGCATCTCACCTGCCTCGGCGGTCCCCACCGACCTGGACTCATGCCCGACCGACAGGCCGACGCTGTACGACGTGACCATCGGCAACACGAACGTGGCGGACATCGCCAGCGACGGCCACGTCTGGGCCCTCGACTCCTATCTCCAGCATGTCCAGGTGTGGAAGATCGGTCAGAAGCACTACTGCTTCCGCATCGAGTACGACGGCACCTGGACCAGCTTCGCGGGGGTCAGCCCGGGCGGCACCGGAACGATCAGCGCGGGCCTCACCGGCACCTTCCACGGCCTGCGCATCCTCCGGTTGACCGGCGAGTTCAATCCCCAATACCCGCTCAGCGGCCACGTCGCAGACTTCGACTGGCAGTGCGACGCAACAGGCACCTGCACCGGGCCACGGCCATCGCCCGCCATGTACTTCTCGCCCATCACCAACGCCAACATCACGTGGTCCGAGTTCCACGCCACCAGTGCAGCCAACGGCACCTGGCACGACACGACGTACGGCTATTCCGGCGACATCACCGATTAGCGGGAGAGCACCAGCCCGCTCGTGGGCACGCCGGTGCCCGCGGTGACGAGCACATGGGCGGCGCCGGCGACCTGGTTCACCGAGGTGCCGCGCACCTGGCGTACGCCCTCGGCGATGCCGTTCATGCCGTGCAGGTAGGCCTCGCCGAGCTGACCGCCGTGAGTGTTGACGGGGAGCCGTCCGCCGAGCTCGATGGCTCCGTCGCGTACGAAGTCCTTCGCCTCTCCCCTGCCGCAGAAGCCGAGCTCCTCGAGCTGCATGAGGACGTAGGGGGTGAAGTGGTCGTAGAGCACCGCGGTGTCGATGTCGGCCGGAGTGACGCCGGACTGGCGCCAGAGATCCTTGGCGACCACGCCCATCTCGGGGATGCCGATCTCGTCGCGGTAGTAGGACGTCATCACGTACTGGTCGGCGGCGCTGCCCTGGGCGGCCGCGGCGATGGTGACCGGCGGGTTCGGCAGGTCGCGGGCCCGCTCGGGGCTGGTGACGACGATCGCGACGGCGCCGTCGGACTCCTGGCAGCAGTCGAGCAGGTGGAGCGGGTCGGCGATCATCCGGGAGGCCTGGTGGTCCTCGAGGGTGATCGGCTTCTGGTAGAAGAACGCGGCGGGGTTGGTCGCGGCGTGGCGCCGGTCGGCGACGGCCACGGCGCCGAAGTCTTCGCTGGTCACGCCGTAGTCGTGCATGTAGCGGCGCGCCTGCATGGCGACCGTCGCCGCAGGGGTCGAGAGACCGAGCGGGTAGGTCCAGGCGTTGTCGATGCCGTTCGTGTTGACCTGCTGGGCAGCCCAGGGCTGCACCTGGCCGAACCGCTGGCCCGAGCGCTCGTTGAAGCCACGGTAGGCGACCACGACGTCGGCGACGCCGGTCGCGACCGCCATCGCGGCCTGCTGGATCGTCGCGCAGGCCGCTCCGCCGCCGTAGTTGATCCGCGAGAAGAACCTCAGGTCGCTCATCCCGAGCTCGCGGGCCAGCGCGATCTCGGAGCTGGTGTCCATGGTGAACGTGGTCAGCCCGTCGACGTCCGCAGGCGTGAGGCCGGCGTCCGCGAGCGCGGCCCTGGTCGCCTCGACGCTCAGCTGCAGCTCGGATCGCCCGGACTTCTTGGAGAACTCGGTCGCCCCGATACCGACGATCGCCGCCTTCCCGCTCAGGCTCATGCGGCGACCCTCACGGTCCCGGTCACATGGGCACCGAGGGAGACCGATCCGGTGACCTTGATGGTGGCGACACCGTCCGCCACCTCGGTGACCTCGCCGGAGAACGACAGCGTGTCGTAGGGGTAGGCCGGGGCGCCCAGCCGGATCGCGATGCCCTTGATCTGGACGTCGGTGCCCGCCCAGTCGGTGACGTAGCGCTCGCACAGCGCCGTCGAGGTCAGGATGTTCATGAAGATGTCCTTCGAGCCGGCCGCCTGGGCACGGTCGCGGTCGTGGTGCACGTCCTGGAAGTCCCGGGTCGCGAGCGCGGTCGAGACGACCAGGGTCGGGGTGATCGGGAGCTCCCAGGCGGGCAGCTTCTCTCCGGTCCGCAGCGTCACGGTCGCCTCCAGATCGGGAGCGTCAGCTCCTCGTCGATGATGTTCCAGTCCACGACCAGGCGTTCGCCGATCCTCAGGCTCTCCTCGCCCTCAGGTGGCACGCCGGTCACCTCCGCCACGAGGCGTACGCCCTCGGGCAGGTCCAGCAGGGCGACCACCAGCGGCAGCTCTTTGCCGGGCAGCTTCGGGGCATGGACGACGGTGAACGAGTAGACCGTCCCCTCGCCGCTCGCGACGACGTAGCCACGGTCGTAGGCGTCGCACGCCAGGCATGCTGGGCCGGGCGGGTGCCGCAGGGTGCCGCAGGCGTTGCAGCTCTGGATGCGGAGCTCCTGCTTGGCGGTGCCCTCGAAGAAGTACGCGTTGTCCCGGCCAATCACCGGCCGCACGGGGCCGCTCATGCCGTCGCCTTGGGGATGAACTTGAGGACACGGAACAGCATGGTGGCGACCCGCTCCTCGCCGACGTACCAGGTGCTCTTCGAAGTGACGAAGTAGCCCACGCCCATCCCGGTCTGTTTCGGACCGACGACGGAGTCGAGCGCGGTGGTGACGCGAACCTGCTCGCCCACGCGGAGGTAGCGGTCGTAGCTCTGCTCGGAGTTGGTGCCGAGGACGCCGTGGAATCCGGCGTCGGTGAGCACGTTCATCATCGCATGCAGCGGATCACGGTCGGGATGACGACCACCCTGCCCGTACATCGTCCACACCTGCGCCATCGACGGCGGCGCCTCGCCCTGGTGGAACCGCTCGGACTCCAGGCCCATCGCCTCGAGCCAGTTGTTGATCGTGGGCTGGTTGACCAGGTCGCGGGCGTCGCGCTCGGCGGCCTCGCCCCATGCCGTGATCTCCTCGGCGGCGGCCATGATCTTCTCGTGGACGGCCTCGTCCACCAGCGTCTGCTTCTCGCGCTCGGTCATCGCGGCACCCTCGGCATCCCGAGCCCGAACATGGCGATCAGCTCGCGCTGGACCTCCTGGACGCCGCCGCCGAAGGTGAGCACGAGGTTCCGCTTCGCCTGGGCGTCGAGATAGTCGAGCAGGCTCTTCGTGGCGGGATCCCCGGGGTCGCCATGGCGATGGACGAGTGCGATCAAGTCGGCGAGCAGGTGCTGGATCTGGTCGGCGGCGAAGACCTTCGATGAGGACGCGTCGGCGACCTCGATCTCGCCGCTCTCGGCCGCGCGCGCAACCTCCCAGTTGAGCAGCTCGTTGACCCGGAAGACGGCGGTGGTCTTCCCGATCAGCGCGCGTACGTCCGGGCGCTCGGTGATGCCCTGGGACCGTGCCCAGCCGAAGACGCGGTCGCGCAGACCCTCGATCCGGCCGGCCGGGCCGAGCATGACGCGCTCATGGTTGAGCTGGGTCGTGATCAGCTTCCAACCCTTGTTCTCCTCCCCCACCAGCATGTCGGCGGGGACGCGGACGTCGTTGAAGTACGTCGCGTTGACGTGGTGGGAGCCGTCCGCGGTGATGATCGGGGTCCAGGAGAAGCCGGGGTCGGTGGTGTCGACGATGAGGATCGAGATGCCTTTGTGCTTGGGAGCGTCCGGGTCGGTGCGCACGGCCAGCCAGATGTAGTCGGCGGCATGGCCGCCGGTGGTCCACAGCTTCTGGCCGTTGACGACGTAGTGGTCGCCGTCGAGCCTGGCCGTGGTGCGCAGCGAGGCCAGGTCGGTGCCGGCCTCGGGCTCGGAGTAGCCGATCGCGAAGTGCACCTCACCGGCGAGGATCCGGTTGAGGAACATCTTCTTCTGCTTGTCGGTGCCGTAGCGGATCAGCGTCGGGCCGACCGTCTGCAGGGTGACCGCCGGCAGGTGCACGTCGGCGTACTGCGCCTCGTTGGCGAAGATCGTCTGCTCGACCTCGCCGAGGCCGTGACCGCCGTACTCCTTGGGCCAGCCGACGCCCATCCAGCCGTCGTCGCCGAGCTGCTTGATGAGCTTCTGGTAGGTCGGACCGTGCCGGTCCCAGGAGCCCTCGGGGCCGGGGTCGCCAGGCTCGCCTTCGTGCGAGAGACCGGCGAAGTAGGCCCTGACCTCGGCCTTCAGCGAACGCTGCGCCTCGGTGAGCTCGAGGTTCTTGGCCTCGGGGGTCTCGACCGGGACCGCCTCGGCCGGGGTGTCGACCAGGTGGGCGATGTCGGTGCCCCAGGTCGTGTACGCGAGCAGCGGGTAGGTCACATCGACCCCCATGCCGCCGTGGAGATGGTGGCAGGTGCGGAAGGCGTACGGCGCGACCTGGCTGGCCCAGTAGGAGGCGACCTTCAGGTCGACCGCGGCCGCTCGCCCGTCCGCGATGGCGGCGATCGCATTGTCGGCTGCGAGGTCGAGCGTGCGCGAGGTGACGTAGATGTCGGCCAGCTGCAGCGCGACCGCCTGGAACTCGGCGAGCGCACGGCCGAACTGCTGCCGGTTCTTCACGTAGCCGGCGGTCAGGTCCCGGGCGCCGGAGAGCACGCCCGCGGCGCTCACCGCCAACCCGGCGGTCGCGAGACCGGTCAGAGCCCCGAAGGCCCCCGGGCCCAGCGGCTCTGCCGGGGCGTCCTCGAGCACGACGGTGTGCTGGGGCACCTCGCCCGACGCGCTCGCGGGAGCCAGCGTGATGCCCGGACCTCTCGGGTCGACGAGCACCACGACCGGTTCTCCGGTGTCGGTAGCAGTCGCGGTGACCAGGAGGCGCGAGCTCTCGGCGGCGTACGTCACCCCGGTCTTGCGGCCGCTCACGGTGCCGTCACGGAAGGTCGCGGCCGGGGTCTCGGGTCGTCCCGGCTCGAGCCACGCCGGGGTCAGCAGCGTCTCGCCGCTCGCCACCTTGGGCAGGATCGAGTCCTGCTGCTCGGGCGTCCCGTGGCCGGCGACCGTCAGCGCGCCGACCACGAGGGTCTCCCAGACCGGCACCCGCACCGCATGGCGCCCGGTCTCCCGCAGCAGGACGGCGATCTCGGTCAGGCCGAACCCCTCGCCGCCCAGGGCTTCCGGCACGGGCAGTGCGGTCAGGCCGGCGCTCGCCCAGGCCGACCAGTCACTGCGGTCGGACTCCCGGGCGAGGACCTCGGCCACCACACTGCGTACGGCATCGAGCGTCTCGTCTCCCATACCGAAACTGTAACGTGTTCTACTTCCAGGCGCGAGAGCCGATCACGGATTTCAGATGACGAGGCCGCCCAGATCCTTGACGATCTGCTGACCGATCTCGGCGGCGCCCTGGTTCACACCGACGACCGCACCGGTCGCGATCGCGGCGACCACTCCCTTGAGATAGTTGATGCCCCGGCGTACGACCGTGCGGTCAGGCTCCTCCTTGGCCACCTCGGCGAGCACCAGCTGACCTTCGGCCACTGCGTCTTTCAGCTCATCCTCGGGGAGCCCGAGGGCACCGAGCTGTTGCAGCACCTGAGCGACGACCGTTGCGACGTCGCTCGACTCGTTCCACGTCAGCTGCGAGCGAGTCTGATGTTGGGTGCTCTCCTTGTTGCCCCAAGCCATCTGCCCGCTGACCCCTCCATGGACGACCGGCCCACCGACATGGGGCACGTCTCCGCCAGCACTGCTCATCGATCTCTCCTCGGTTTCCTGGGTCTGCGTCACAGACCCGTTTCCCCAGGCCATCGGCCCGATGGCATCCCCCAACACGAACGGACCGTAGACGGTCGTCACCTGCCGGACCGTCGCGTCCTTCGCGCTCGCCGAGCTGTCCGTGACCGTCCGAAGCGACGAGGTCAGCCCGACGACACGCACGTAGTCGTTCTTGGCCACCGCGAGCCCGCCCGCTGCCGTCACGATGCATCCGACGATCTGACCGCTGCACGTGTCGAGCAGACGGAATCCGATGTCTGCCGCGTCCTTCACCGTCGTGTCTCTGACGTCGACGAACGCATCGTGGATCCCGATGACGCCGATGGCACCGGGGCCCAGCAGCCGGCTGTCTTCGAGCACAAGCGTGGCTGCGGCCATGACAACCACCCCGAACGACTCCAGATCTCGAAGCTCGGAGTCCTTCATCACCAGACTTGCCGAGCCCTGGATGCCCGCCCCGGCGCCGGAGTCCGTCAAGGCGCTCTCCGCGATCACGATGCGCGCCTCCTCCGCAGCCGATACGGCCAGAGGGCGGCATTCGCCGAGCTTCGCCCTTGTGAAGGTCCCCGTCGACGTTCCGCGGACGTCGAGTCCGACCGGAGTCTGAGTGAGGGTCAACTCGTCGAAGGTCGCTGCCGAGGCACCCAGGAGCCTGACCCCGGCGAAGCGGAGCCGGCTGAGCCGGCAGTCACGGAAGCGGCCCTCAGCGCCGAGGAGAGCGATGCCCACCGAAGCGCCCTCGATCGTGCAGCCTCTGACGTCGACGGTGCCCCATTGGCCGACCGCGGCGCCGTCTCCCACGATGTTGACACCGACGGATCCGGTGTCGCGGATGACACAGTTCTTGAAGGTGCCGGCGCCGCGCTCGGAGATGTCGATCCCGGTCTCGACGCAGTCCAGGAAGGCAGAGTCGCTCACCGTCGGGTTCGCCCCTGAGCGCGACGAGAACGCATGCCGGGCGTGGCGCACCGTCACGTTGCGTACGCTTCCGGTCGCGCCCTCGGCGAAGCCGATCGCCGTGCCCGCGTCCTCGATGCTCGTGCCATCGATCTCGGCCCGCGCCGCAGCACCGATCACGGCGACCATCGTGTCGTGGCTCGATGCGAAGTGGCCCGCACGGATCGTCACGGACGAGCCTGCCTCGACCCGCACCGCGCTGTGCCGGGGACGCTCGATGCGGCAGTCGCGGACATCGAGTCGCGCGCCCTCGATCGCCGCGATCGCGTTGTCCGCAGAGTCGAACAGCTCCGAGCTCTCGACGGTCCCCGAAGCCCCTGCGAAGAGCACCCGCCCGCCACGGAAGGTGGAGTCCCGAGCCTCGACGAGGGTGCCCGGCGCGGCCCAGAGGGTGATGTGGCCGCGGGTCTCGACGTCGATGTCGTGTGCCACGAGCGACCCGCCCCGGCACACGATGACCTCCCCGGCATCAGCCTCGAACCGCAGCCCGGACAGCCTCACCGCGCCATCGCTGTCGAGAACCTGACCCGCAGCTGCGCGGATCGTCACCGTTCCGGGTGTCCGGGCAACCAGCGAGACGTCTCCGCGCACGATCAGCTGCTCGTCGTAGGTCCCCGGCTCGATCAAAGATCCTGGCTTCCCCGAACGATCGAGCGGCCTCCGCGAGCGCCGCCCGGATAGTGGGATAGCCACGTCGCGCCTTGGCCTTCACGCGCATCGTCCTGACCGACAACCGCGCCTCCTGACTGAAAGGTTCGACCCACGAGCAGCCTAGCGGTTCATGCCCTCCCGAGGTGGGCGTCGGCGACGCCCACCCACGACACGCCACTACGAGCGGTCGACGACTCCGGCAAGCCCCATCGCCTCGGAGTGGAAGCTGAACCGGGCCACCTCACCCACCCAGGGCCGGAAGTCGCTGACCCGCGGACGGTCGTCAGTCAACCCGGCCTCCCCATCGGAAGAGCCCGGCGGACGCACGACATCACGGATCCGGCGCCACCCCACACACACGTCGCAGCGACCCGTGCCGGCCTTCCGCCGCCGTAGGTGCGGCCCGCTCGGGTCGTGCAGGTGCCTGCTCTGCAGGTCGTCCACCAGGGCGTCCAGCGTGTGCTCAGGAGCATCGACCGACAGCATCTCGGCCAGGAGCTCGGAGCCCTGCCGCGGCGCACCCACCAGCACGGCCAGCAGGGTCGCGGCGGCCCGCCGCGCGGCATGGACGTCATCACCGAGGATGCCTTCCTCCTCCTCCATCCCGAGCCCCGAGGTCAGCCGCAGCAGCTGGTAGAGATTGAGGAACCGCTTCACCGCCCGAGGCGTCTCCTGCGCGGCGGCCAGCGGTCGGAGGTAGTCCCACTCCCGCGGCGTCACGGTCAGCTGCAGGGCCGGGCGACGCTGGTCCAGGTGCTCGGGCGCGGCCGGCGGCGCGGTCCCCGCGCCGACCGCGGCCTCCGGGTCGGGCTCCTCGATCCGGGGATCGTCCAGGTCGTGGCTGCGCACCAGGCGGCTGAAGTACTCCTCGGCGTTGGCGGCGTTCATCGGCCGCAGGGCGTACGGGATCTGGATGATCTTGTCGAGGAAGTCCAGCGGGTCGCCGATCTCGTCCCGAAGCCGGCCGCTCACCTCGGAGGCGTCCGGATCCCCGGGGCGGGTCGGGTCGAGCTCTCGCAGCGACCGCCGCAGCCAGCGCGGGTCGACGCTGACCACGGCGACGAAGAGGCGCGTCGCCTGCAGCAGGTTGAGGGTGTGCAGGACCTCGACGACACGCTCCGGACGGCACCGGTCGAGGTCGTCGACGTGCAGCACGATCCGGCGAATCCGGAGGTCGTCGGCGGCGACCTGGGTGCCGAGCGCGCCG
Source organism: Nocardioides sp. NPDC000445 (assembly GCF_040300245.1). NCBI lineage: Bacteria > Bacillati > Actinomycetota > Actinomycetes > Propionibacteriales > Nocardioidaceae > Nocardioides > Nocardioides sp. NPDC000445. The sequence goes on from NZ_JBEPDH010000027.1 coordinate 52,841, forward strand.
TCGCGGCCCAGGCCGTACGCCTCGGCCAGCTCCTCGAACTGGGTCTGGAGCACGCCGACCACACCGCGTTGCACGTCGCGCTCGGCGGCCCGCTCCGGGTCGCTGAGAATCGTCTCCAAATCGGCCACGGCTGCCGTGGTCGGGCGTGCCTCGGTCCGCTTCAGCCGCTCGTCGATGCGACCGATCTCGGCATCGACACCCGCCGCCACGAAGCCGACCAGCCAGGACGCGCCGGAGCGCACCTTCCGGTGGATGGCTGCCGCCTTCGGCACACCCTCCAGGATCGTCGCCCAGACCGTGGAGAGCACCAGCAGCGCCGGTGCCGAGCGCAGCACGACGTCCGCCCACGCGCGCACCCTGGCGCCGACATCGATGCCCCATGCCTCCCAGCCGAGCACCGCCGCCAGGGCGAGGACGAACGACGCCGCGCTGAGCATCACCAGGATGCGCATGACCTTGTGGTTGCGGCCGAGGACGAGGTCGGGCAGCGTACGCAGCGCGATCAGCGCCGCGCGCGGGCGCTGCACCACGGAGTTGGTCCGCAAGGCGTCCTGGGTGCGTTCCAGGCGGCTCCGCGTCGCCGTCAGCGCCTTGCGCTCCTCGACCTGCTCACGCCAGGACGTCTCGGTCGACCCACCCTCGGCGACGCGGCGCTCCAGATAGCGGGTCAGCGACTCGAAGATCGCGCGGGACATTCCGACCATGACGTGGGTGTCGCTGTAGTGCCAGGGGTTGAACTCGACCACGTCGACACTGGTGTGGAAGGTGGCCGGGTCCTCGGCGGGGAGCTCCACCTCCACCTTGTGCTTGAGCAGCCGCATGAAGGTCGACTTGCCGCCGCCCCACGGCGCCAGCAGGGCGATCGCCAGCGGCGGCTGGGTCGACCTGGCCGCGATCATTCGGCCGAGGGCGTCGACGTCGCCGTCGACACCGAGCAGGTCGGCCATCGCCGGCCCGTCCTCGAGCGGCACCGCGTGGCGGTGGGCGGAGGGCCGCAGCCGCGGGCGGCGTACCGGCATCCTGTCGGCCCCCACGTCGCGGCGCGCCTGCTGCGCCCAGTCGAGCAGCCGCCGGGCGTGATCGCTGTAGCGGCTGTGCGCCCCGAACCGCTCCGAACGCTCGAGGTTGTCGACGTTCTCCTGGTAGAGCGCGATCGCCTCGTCGAACTTGTGGATGTCTGCGTACGCGTTGGCCAGGTCCTGGCGCGCCCGGACCTGGTCGATCATCCGATACGTGCCCTCGGCCAGCACTGCCCGGAGGTGGTCGTCGTAGACCCGGACCTGGCTGGTCGGGTCCTCGAGCAGGAGCCGGTAGGCCCGGGAGAGCTCCGCCCGAGCGCTCCGGGCCTGCCAGCTCGGCGCTCCGTGGGCGGCCACCGCCTCGTCGAGATGTTCGACGAACACCTGCGCGCACCGCTCGGCCCGGAACTGCCTCCCGTCGGCGTCCGCGCCGCCGAGCTCGCTCCGCGGCGCCAGCAGCGTCGCCCGGGCGAGCGCCCACCGGGCGTCGCGCGCGTCCTGGTGATAGGGGCCGACCTGCTCCTTCGTACGCCGCAGGATCGCGCGCGACGAGGCGACACCGCCGTCGGCGCTGTGCCCGTGGCTCTCCCGTTCGATCGTTGGTGCCTCGTTCGGTGCTGCGGCTGCGCCGTCGTGTGGCACGTGAGCTCCTGGGTCCTCGAGATCGGCGACAGCAACCTAGCGTCTCGAGCGCCACCCGTCAGGCGAAATCCGCCCGCTCAGCGTGGCAGTCCCAGGATCTGCTCGGCGACCACGTTGCGAAGCACCTGGGTGGTGCCGCCGGCGATGGAGAGGCAGCGGGTGAGCTGGGACTGGTGCAGATCCTCGCGGACCTGCGGGTCGTCGGTGAGCGCCAGCGGGCCGAGGAGGTCGACGACGAGCTCGGAGGCGTCCTGGCGGTTGCGTACGGTCAAGAGCTTGGCCACCGAGGACTCCGCGCCCGGTCCGCGCCCGGCGAGCGCCTTGAGCGTGGAGCGGACACCGAGCAGCGCGCAGACCGTGGAGAGCGCGACCGCATGGCCGACCCTGGCGAGATCGGCCTCACCGCGACCGCCGGCGAGCACCACCGCGCGCTCGACGCTGCCGCCGAGGTTGGTCGAGGCCATCGCGACCCGCTCGTTGGCCAGCGTCGTACGTGCCAGGCGCCAGCCGCCGTCGACCTCCCCGACGACGAGCTCGTCGGGCACGAAGACGCCGTCGAGGAAGACCTCGTTGAAGAGAGCGTCACCGGTCAGCTCGCGCAGCGGGCGGACGTCGATCCCCTCGCTGCGCATGTCCACCAGGAAGTAGGTGATGCCCTTGTGCTTGGGGACGTCGGGGTTCGTACGCGCCAGACAGATCGCCCAGTCGGCGTCGGCCGCGAGCGAGGTCCACACCTTCTGGCCGGTGAGCCGCCAGCCGCCCTCGACCCGCTCGGCGCGGGTCGCCAGCGAGGCCAGGTCGGAGCCGGCGCCGGGCTCGCTGAAGAGCTGGCACCAGACGATCCGGCCGCGCAGCGAGGCGTCGACGAACTGCTCGCGCTGGGCGTCGGTGCCGTGCTTCAGGATGGTCGGCACCGCCCACCCGGCGATCTTGATGTCGGGGCGCGACACCCCGGCCGCGGCGAGCTCCTCGTCGATGACGAGCTGCTCGACCGGACCGGCACCGAGCCCGTACGGAGCAGGCCAGTGCGGCGCGAGAAGGGCCGCGTCGACGAGCGCGTCCCGGCGCTCCGCCTCGGGAAGCGCCGCGATCGCGGCCACGGCTTCTCGCACTCGGGGACGGATCGCGTCGTCCTTGCCGTCGAGGTCGACACGGACCGAACGCCGGATGCCGGCCACGGCGTGCTCCGCCAGCGCGACCGCATGGGCGTCGCCACCGCCGAGAAGGCTCCGTAGGGCGACCGCGCGGCGCAGGTAGAGATGGGCGTCGTGCTCGAAGGTGAAGCCGATGCCACCGAGGACCTGGATGCAGTCCTGGGCCGCCCGGACCGCTCCGTCCAGCGCGGTGACGCCGGCCACCTCGGCTGCGAAGGCCCACTGGTCGACGTCGCCGCCCTCGGCCGATGCGGCCGCATCCCACGCGGCAGCGGCCACCGCCTCGGCGGTCTCCAGCATCTGGGCGCACAGGTGCTTGATCGCCTGGAACGACCCGATCGGCGCCCCGAACTGCTCGCGCACCTTCGCGTACTCCACGGCCGTCGTCAGGCACCACTGCGCGATCCCGGACGCCTCCGCGGCAGCGAGCGTGAGAGCCGTACGCCGCACCGCCTCGGCACGCAGGCCCGCGACCTCGACCGCCTCGCGGGCATCGATGTCGACCCGCACCTCGGCGACCCTCCTGGTCAGATCGGGACCCGCCTGAGGGCGTACGTCCGTCTGCTCCGCCGCCAGGAAGAACCAGCGCTCCTCGCCGTCGGCGCCGCGGGCACCGAGCAGCAGCCGGGCGGCTCCGCCACCGTCGTAGACGACCGGGACCGTTCCCCGGAGCCTGTCGCCGACCTCGAGATCCGGGTCGAGCGCGATCCCGCAGCCGCCGGCGGTGACGGCGCCCACCACGTCGCCGAGCCCGGCCGCTCCCGCGTGGAAGGCGGCGACCGTGCTGCCGAGCAGCGGGCCGGGAAGCAGCTCATGGGCGCAGGCCTCGAGCGCCACGGCCGCGTCCAGCAGCGTCCCGCCGCCACCGTTCGGCTCGGGCGCCGCGATGCCGGCGACGCCGTACTCCTCGACACCTCGCCACACCTCGTCGAAGTCCGCGGAGGCGGTGCCCTCGGCGGCGCGGGCGATCGCGATGCCACCCAGCCCCTTGGCCCAGTCCCGCAGGCTCTCGCTGAGGGCTTGGTGTTCGTCGGTGATGCCGATCGGCACAGGGACCTCCTACTACGATTTCCGCCTGGTTCCGCGGCCTTCAGGAATAGAGACTGATGTAGAACGTGTTACAAGTCTAGACTCACGGAGGAACGTGTTTCACTCTCGGGCGCCGTTGCGGTTAGCCTGAGAGCCACAGATCGAGATCCGGTCATAGTCCTAGGGGGACCCACAGTGACGTCCGTCAGCACGGAGCCACGCGACACCGATGGCCCGAGGCCGGCCACCGCACCCACCGGCGGTTCCGCAGCCCAGCGAGAGCGCCGTCGGCGCATCCTCGACGCCACGATCACCCTGGCAGCCGAGGGCGGCTTCGACGCCGTGCAGATGCGCGCCGTCGCCGAGCAGGCCGAGGTCGCGCTCGGCACCCTCTACCGCTACTTCCCCTCGAAGATCCACCTGCTGGTCTCCGCGCTGGCGCGTGAGTTCACCAAGGACGTCGACCGCTCCGCCGTCCGCGCGACGCCGGGCGACACCGCCCACGAGCGGATCATGTACGTCCTCAACCGCCGCACCCGCGCCCTGCAGAAGCAGCCCAAACTCACCGAGGCCCTGGTCCGCGCCTTCATGTTCGCCGACCAGTCGGTGACCGGCGAGATCCACGAGGTCGGCACGAGCCTGACCACCGTCATCGCTCGCGCCATGCACGGCACCCCCGACCACGGCGAGGTCACCGAGGAGGAGGCCGCCATCATCCGGATCATCTCCGACGTATGGCTCTCCGCGCTCATCTCCTGGGTCACCGGCCGCATGGACGAGAAGGACGTCGAGAAGTCGATCGACGTAGCCGTACGCCTGCTGCTGCGCTGAGGATCACCTCGGGCAGTAGTTCTTGTCCTTCTTGCGCTCAGCCCAGTCCTCGGGCCTCATCGCCCGCTCGCACTCATGGATCCAGCTGAGCCGATAGGGATGCCCCTCGGGGGTGCCGGTGATCCCGAACTCGCGGCCGCCAGGAGCCTTGATGGTCATCGTCTCGCGCTTGCCGTGGTCGACGTAGTCGACCACGAGCACCCAGCGGCATGTGGGCCCCGAGCTCGTCGCCGTGATCGGGATGACCACCGTCTCTCCCTTGGAGAGGGTCACCGTCCGGCTGGTGAAGTAGGGCGAACCGTCCTCCTCGGAGGTAAGCGCCGGCACCGGCGCACCCAGGTCCGTCCGTAGCAGGATCTTGTCTCCCCCTCCACCTTGGGGAACGTCTTCCACGACCGTGCCCTGGCGCAGGATCGACGTGCAGGGCCCGGAACGCTTCGGCCGCAGATCAGTGATCACCACGTCCTCACTGTGCCGGCCGACCAGGGTGACCTCCCAGGTCACGTTTTCCACGGCGTACCACTCGTGCTTCGCCTGCCAGTCGAGATCGTTGACCGCACTGCGCGCCTGGTCGAAGCTCTTGAACGGCGCGGCGCTCGCACCGTCCGGGATCAGCACCGGCCCGCTCATCTCCTGCCTGCGCACGTCCACCAGGTGGATGCCCTTGCCCGGATCGCTCCACCCTTCGGGGAGGAGGCCGGTGAAGAGATTCTGCAGGCCGGAGCCGAACGTCGCCCCCAGCGCGACCAGGACCACGCCGACGACCCACGCGGTCGGCTTCTTCAGCAGCGACACCGTCCACGGCAACACACCCCGGCGGCGTACGTCTTCGGCCGGTACCGGCGCCGGCGCCTCCGCCGCGGCCTCCTCGGGCTCCTCAGCCCTCTGCCTGGTCATCGGTCCATGCTCCCCTCGGGTAGACGCTCAGCCGACTCCGGCTCAGTAACGGATCCGGATCCGCCGGACAGCCGAAGCGCGAGGGCCACGGCGACGCCGGTCGACCAGCCGAAGCAGGCAGCGAAGCGAAGCGCGTCGGCGACGTTGTCGAACGCCCGGGTGTAGGCCGGCAGGGCGAGCTCGGGAGCCGGGAAGACGGCTCCCTCGACCAGACCAACGACCACGGCGAGCACCGCGACCATGCCCCAGCACCGCATGATGACACCGAGCGCACTCGGCTCGACGCCGCGCTGCCAGCGCGCCATCATCAGACGGATCGCGAGCCAGATGAGTGCCACCAGGACGAGTGAGCTCAGCGTGCGCGGTAGCCAGATCAACGTGTCGAACGTGCCACCGAGCGAGTAGGGGTCATCGGGCGCGGCAAGGCTGGCATGGGCGAACCAGACCATCTGCACCCAGGCTTGGCGCGCACCGACGGCGGCGTCGGAGTAGACGTCGGGACCGTAGTCCCAGGCGAAGCCGCCGACGAGCGCGAGTGCCAGCGTCGGGAGCGCACCCCAGGTCGCGACCCGAACCGCCCGCGCTCGTCCCTGCGCAGGACTCAGCCTCCGCGTCTTCACCGGCGCGGGCGAGTCGCCACGTTCGCCCTGTTCCATCGCAGCGGCCGTGAGCTGGGCCAACGCCACCACGTGCGCCGCCACCACGCCGCCGACCAGTCCGAGGCTGAGGCCGAGCCAGATCCCGTCGTCCGGGAGCGACCACACCATCCCCGACAGCATCGCGGCCCCGTCCGGGGAAGCCTCGACGTCCCCGAGGATGACGAACAGGTTCGTCATCCCGCCCGCCAGCAGGGACGCACCCAGCACCCGGCCCGCGACCGCGTAGGGGCCGTCTGCTCCGGTTCGGAGGCTCACGTACACCAACACGGAGAGGAGGACGACGAAGACCAGCACCGGCCACGCGGAGTCGGGCGCGACGGCGTACTCGTAACGGATCACCGATCCCCAGAGGAACGACAGGCCGTCGAGCATCTGAGCCAGGAACGCCCCGAACCACTCGTGTCCGCGCGCTTGCCAGAGCGCGGACACGCTGCCGGTGTCGATCGGGACCGCCAACGCGAACGAGTAGAACCAGGCGAAGACCGCGACCACGGCCGTGGTGGCGAACGCACTGCGTCGTCGAGACAAGTTCTGGTGGCTTTCGGTTCGTCCCCGGTGACTGAAAAACTTCGCGTCGCAGTATGCCGGAGACGCGCCCCTCGTGTGGCCGACTCACCCATGCCGGGGCAGCCGACCTCCGGCCCGTCAGCCGCCGTAGGCGTGCGTAGCGGTGGCGCCGCCGTCGATGGCGATCTCGGCACCGGTGACGAAGCTGGACTCGTCGGAGGCGAGGTAGACGTACAGCGGGGCGATGTCCTCGGGGTGGCCGACCCGCTTGAGGGCGACCTTGGAGGCACCGAACTCCATGGCAGCATCGTCGGCACCGACGCCGCGGGTCATGGGGGTGTCGATCATGCCGGGATGTACGGAGTTGACCCGGATGCCGCTGGGACCGAGCTCGAGGGCGGCGGCCTTGGTCATGCCGCGGATGGCGAACTTGGTGGAGGTGTAGCCGGCCACGAACGCCATCCCGGCCAGGCCCTCGATCGAGGAGGCGTTGATGATCGAGCCGCCGCCGTTCTCCTTCATCGTCGAGATCACCGAGCGCATCCCGAGGAAGCAGCCGAGGGTGTTGACCCGCCACAGCAGCTCGAACTCCTCGACGGGCTGGGTCAGGATCTCACCGAAGCGCAGGATGCCGGCATTGTTGGCCAGGACGTCGACCGGGCCGTACGTCTCGGCGGTCTGCGCCACCAGCGCGGTCCAGGACTCCTCCGAGCTCACGTCGTGGTGCACGAACAGCGCGGCGTCGCCGAGCTCGTCGGCGAGCAGCTTGCCGGGCTCGTCGGCCACGTCGGCGATCACCACCTTCGCGCCCTCGGACACGAAGGCACGCGCGATGGCGGCTCCCTGCCCCTGCGCACCACCGGTGACGATCGCGGTCTTGCCCTCGAGACGTGCCATCACTGCTCCTTCAGCTTGAGCTGCATGATCGAGTCGGCCGAGAACCCGGCCGCGGGGTCGCGGTCGACGAACCAGCCGCCGACCTGCTTGTCGAGCGAGTCCAGGTCCCAGGCGGCGTTGTCGAAGCGCTCGGCCACCGTGGGCGGCGCGAGGACGGCGATCATCCCGCCGTAGACGACGAAGACCTGCCCGGTGATCGCGGCGGCGGCCGGCGATGCGAGGTAGGTGACCAGCGGCGCCACGTGCTCGGGCCCGTAGGAGTCACCCGAGAGCACGCCCTCGGTCATCGCGGTCGCGGCCCGCGGGCAGATCGCGTTGGCGCGTACGCCGGAACGGCCCATCGAGCGGGCCGTCGACATCGTCAGCGCGGTGATCCCGGCCTTCGCGGCGCCGTAGTTGGCCTGTCCCGGAGGCCCGGACAGGAACGCCTCCGAGGAGGTGTTCACCACTGCGGCGGCGACCGGTGCACCCGTCGACTTCGCCACCGAGCGCCAGTGGGCCGAGGCGTTGCGGGTCAGCAGGAAGTGGCCGCGGAGGTGCACGCGTACGACGAGGTCGAACTCCTCGTCGGACATGTTGAAGAGCATCTTGTCGCGGGTGATGCCCGCGTTGTTGACCACGATGTCGAGCCCGCCGAGGCCGTCGACGGCAGCAGCCATCATCGCGTCGGCGGTGGCACGCTCGCTCACGTCGCCGGGCGCGATCACCGCCTCGCCGCCGAATCCGCGGATCTCCTCGGCCGCCTCCTCGGCGGCACCGGGCAGGTCGTTGAGCACCACCCGGGCGCCGGCGCGGGCCAGGGCGACCGCCTCGGCGCGCCCGAGGCCGGCTCCGGCACCGGTGACGATCGCGATCTTGCCTGTCAGGTCAACGCTCACGTGGGGCTACTCCTCGATTCTCAGGGCTGCCTTCGGGCAGCCGGCCACGGCCTGCTCGACGCGGTCGCGGTTCTCGTCGGTCACCGTCGGGTCCGCGATCTGCAGGTAGTCGTCGTCATCGATCTCGAACACGTCGGGAGCGAACGCCTCGCACATCCCGTTGGACTCGCACAGGTCGAAGTCCGCGATCACCTTTGCCATGTCCGCCTCCTTGTACTCGTCATCATCGAAGTCAGCCTTGACCGGGCAGCGCGCCCAGCTTGCGATGGTCCCAGCTTGCGACCTTGTCGGGCTCGATGACGATGCCGACGCGCTTGTGCGCCTGCTTCGAGACCAGGTCCTCGCCGAGCTCACCCAGATCGGCTCCACCGGCCATCCGGGTCATCACCCGCAACCCGATCCCCTTGATCTCGTCGTACTCCTCGACGAGCCGCGCCTTCCCGGTGATGCTCACCCCGCGCAACTCGAAGTAATCGACGCCGTCCTCGACCAGGCAGGTGACCCGCGGGTCACGCCGCAGGTTGCGGACCTTCTGCGAGGACCCGTAGGTCCAGAAGACGATCTTGCCCTCGTCGAGCACGTAGAACAGCGTGGTCAGGTGCGGAGCACCGTCGGGACCGACGGTCGCGACCTGCACCTTCATCTGCGAGCCGAGGAACTCCTCGATCTCGGCGTCGGTCAGCTGTACGGACTGGCGGGACCCGGCCATGTGCCCTCCTAGAGCATCAAACTAGAACACGTTCTACCATATCAGGGACGGGTGTCCCCCTTGAAGTGACCCTACGGCGCGAGCTAGGAGGCGGCCTTCATCTCGGAGATCAGCCAGCCGCCGTCGTCCTTGACCAGCGTCAGCACCTCCCAGGTCGGGCTGACCACGGTGTTCTTCGTCTTCGGCGCGGTCGCGCTCTGGTTGACGAAGAGCAGCACCTGCGCGGTCTCCTCGGTGGCCGAGATGATGGACGCGGCACAGTCCTCGTCGACGCAGGCCTTGCCCTCCTCGGCGGCCTTCGCACCCTCCTCGGAGAGCGGCGCCACCTCGGCGTCGACCTTGATGCCGAGGTCGGCCTGCTCCTTGCGCTTGTCCTCGCCGGGCAGCGACTTCTCGTAGTCCTTCTGCATCGCCGGCGTCATCAGCTTCTTCGCCGCCGCGATGTCCTTCTCCGCGCTGGCGGCCTGGTAGGACATCACCGTCTGCGCCAGTCCGACCGAGTGCTCCATGATCGCTGCCCGGGACCCGGCCGCGGTCAGCTCCCCGCTCGGTGCCACGTCGTCCTTCGACGCCATGTCGACGGCCAGCCACAGCAGGCCGCCCGCGACCAGGACGAGTACGCCGAGAACGGCCGTCAGCACCCGGCTACCGTCACCCAGCCACCGCTCGGCGAACCCGGCGCGCCCCTCGGTCTCACCCTCACCCTCAACTTCAGCTTGAGGCTCTGCTGGGTCGGTCTCGACGTCCTCGGACTCGGCCGCGCCGGCCTCGCTCTCCTCCGGGGCAGCGACCTGGTCACGTACGTCCTGGTCCTGGTCGTCGGCCGGAGGAAGCAGGTCGGAGCCGCAGTAACGGCACTTGATCGCGGCTGCCTTGATCGTCTCCGCGCAGAAGGGGCACTCCTTCTGGCCGGTGGAGACCGATCCGTTCGCTCGTACGCCTGTCATCAGTTGACTCCCGCCAGGTCGGACATGCGCCATCCGTCCTTCGTCTTGGCCAGCGACACCTTGAAGCGGTACTTCGAGCACCGCGCACCGTCGTAGGGGCAGGTGTCGCTCTTCTTCAGCTCAGCGGTCTGGCTGCTGGTGACGACCGAGTCCACGGCGACCAGCACGACCGCCTTCTTCGACCCGATCGCGCGGATGCCGACCTGCTTGACCTTGCCCTTGGAGACGGTCTGGGCGGGGATCGCGGCCTGCCGGATCTGCTCGGCGATGGCGGTGTACTCCTTGCCGAAGGTGCCGGTGGAGATCTCCTTGACGGCCTGGATCCGCGGGTCCATGTCGCGATAGTCGACGTCGAGGAAGGCGATCACGCCGTCCTCGGCGACCGCCTTCACCTCGTCGTAGTCGGCGGCCGCGGCCTCGGCGGGCGTCGTCCAGGGCAGCACCCGGGCGCCGCCGACGAAGACGGCCGCCGCCAGCACGACCAGGATCACGACCACCACCGCGAGCACGGTGTTGAGCCGCCCCAGTCTGGCCAGGGAGAGCTTGACGTCGAGCGAGTTGTCGGATGGCATCTGGCTCACTCCTCTCCCAGGATCATCGATCGCCAGGAATCGTCGGCCAGGGCGGAGACCAGGCCTCCGTCATCGGTCGGGGTGGACATCGTGACCGTCTTTCCATCGGGGAGCTTGGTGCGCCCGGTCTTCGGGTCGTAGGTCGTGACGTACTTCCCCACGCCCTCGGGCTTGGGGACCATGTTGACACCGCGCTGCATGATCGGGTTGTCACCCTGGTAGCCGGGCTGGGCACGCTCGTCGGTGCACTTGGCCGGATAGAGCGGCTGGTCCTCCATCACGGTGCCGGGGATCCACTGGTCGGCGGGCTTGTAGCCCTCCTGGCACGGCGGTGTGGTGTAAACGAAGCCCATCGACAGGTGACCGTAGCCGTCGCCTGGCGAGCCGGTCCACCCTGTCGCCACGACGCGCGGGAACGTCACCAGGGTCTGCTCGATCGCGGGCAGCCGGGCGGTGAGCACCTCGTTGACGGTGCTGAGGTTGGCCAGGAAGACCGGCAGGAGCGGCTGCAGACCGTCGAGCAGCGACTGCACCTGGACCGCGGTCGCCTCGCCGCCCTGCAGGATCTCGCGCAGCTCCGGGTCGCGCTTGTCCAGCGTCGCGGTGACCTCCTCGAGTCCGTCGGCGAACTCGCGGATGTCGCCGCTGTGCTCCTTCTGCGTCTGGAGCACGGTCTGGCTGGTGTTGAGCAGCCGCACGGTCTCCTTCTGGTGGGCGGAGGCCTGGTCGACCAGGGTCGAGCCCGAGTCGAGCAGCGTACGCAGGTTCTCGGCGTTGCCGCGGAACAGCGTGCCGAGCTCGGCGACGACGGTGCTCAGGTCCTGGCCGTTGATCGAGGTGGTGAAGCTGTTCAGCTCGGTGAGCAGCTCGTCGGTGGTGCCGGGCATCGACTCCGGTCCGGCGGTCACGACGTCGCCCTCGGCGAGGTAGGGCCCGGTGGCGGAGTCGGGGATGAAGTTGATGTACTGCTCCCCCACCGCCGACAGATTGTGGACCTCCACCTCGGCGTCCCGCGGCACCTCGGTGCCGGGGTCGAGCTCGAGCTCGGCGCGTACGCCCTCGTCGGTGACGGTCATCGAGGCGACCCGGCCGATGCTGACGCCGCGGTAGTTGACCTCGCTGCCCTCGTAGAGGCCACCCGAGGCCGGCAGGTCGACCGAGACGTCCACGTGACGGCCCAGGACCCGGTCGACGACGCCGAGGTAGGCGGCCGAGACGTAGAAGATCCCGACCGCGGCGAGGATGAGGAAGATGACCAGCTTGTTGCGGACGCTCCGTGTCATCAGCTACCGCCTCCCAGCAGTCCGAGGAGGCCGAGCAGGCCTCCGGTGGTCGGCTCCGCCGTGGGCGACTCGGTCTCGGTCGGGCTCGAGAGGCCCTCAGCGATCTCCGGCACCAGGTCATTGAGCCCCGGCGTCTTGGTCGAGGTCTCGCTCTTGGGGAGCAGATCGGAGATGTCGGGCAGCTTCGGCGCCTTCTCTCCTGGCTTCAGCGGGGTGTCCTCCTTGCCGACGACCGAGCAGACCATCTGCAGGTTGGTCAGGTCGCACAGAGACTTGGCCAGCGGCTGGATCGCCGCGCACCCCTTGGAGTAGGACAGGCAGATCTGGAACACCTGCGGCAGGCCGCTCGACTCGCCGTTGGTGAGGCTGCCGACCAGCTTGCCGAGGTCGAGATCCATGTGGAACAGCGCGTTGGAGTAGTCACCCATCGCCAGCCCGGAGGCGTTCTCCGGGAACGGGAAGCTGGCCGCCATCATCAGGCCGCGCGGCAGCGAGTCACCGGCGTCGGCGAGCTCGCGCAGCGTCGGAGCGAGCTCGTCGAGCGCCGTGGTCAGGTTGGCGCCGCTCTGGTTGATCACCCGCGTCGCGACGACCCCGAGCCGGTCGAGCGCCTTCATCATCTTCAGCAGGTCGGCGTGCTGCTGGCGGAGCACCTCGAGCGCCGGGCCGAAGGAGTCGATGGCCGCCTCGATCTTCTCGGACTCCTTGTTGAGGGTGCGGGTCAGCCGGTCGACCTGCTCCATCGCCCTGATGATCGAGCCCTTCTGCTGGTTGAGCGAGGCGACCGTGGTCTCCAGGTTTCCCAGCAGCGCCCGCATGTCGCCGGTGCGCCCGTCCATCATGGTGTTGAGCTCGTCGCTGATGGTCTTGAGCTGCCCGACTCCGCCACCCGCCAGCAGGAAGGAGAGCGCGCCGAGGACCTCTTCGACCTCGGGGTTGCGGTTGGTGCGGTCGAGCCCGATGGTCGCGCCGTCGCCCAGCCTGCCGGCGCTGGCGACGGTGGACCCCTCGGGCGCCACCAGAGCGATGTACTTCTCCCCGAGCAGGCTGGTCTGGCGTACGTTGGCCAGCGCGTCGGCAGGGAGCTCGATGTTCTTGCGGAGGGTCATGGTGACCTTCGCGTGCCAGCCCTCCCGCTCGACCTTGTCGACCTGGCCGATCGGAACGTCGTTGGCCATCACCTTGGTGCGCGGCACCACGTCGACGACGTCGTTGAACTCCGCGGTGACGACATAGCCGTCGCCCTCGCCGACCTCCTTGCCGGGAAGCGGCAGGTCGTAGGCCTGTACGCCGCACCCGCTCGCCATCGCGACGAGGCCGGCCATCGCCAGGAAGACACGCGTTCTCATCTCTTGCCTCCCGACATCAGGTCCTGGAGGGAGCCGCTGAGCTCGGTGATACCGCCCTGGGTGACCACCTCGGGCTCCACCTCCGGCTGCTTGGCCGGGGTGCCGGTGTCGAGCGGCAGCCCGGTGGCGGTGTCGCGGTCGGTGGGGGCGCTGGCCTCGGTGAGCGCCTTGCCCGCCGGCGCGGTCGACCCGGTCGGCAGCAGCGCCTTGAACAGTGCACAGATCTCCTTGGCTCCGGGGATCTTGTCGTTCTCCACGACCATGCAGAGGATGTTGGACAGATCCGACCCGATCGGCCCGACCTGCAGCCGGAAGCCGACCGATCCCGACGCCGGGTCGAAGGACTCGGCCAGGTTGCCGATACCGAGCGGCGCCAGGTCGATCACGGTGCCGAGCGTCTCCTTCTCCTTGGCCAGGATGTTGAGCGTCTTGTTGAGCTCCTTGACGTCACCGACCAGGGCGTCGCGGTTGTTCTCGACGAAGGACTTCGTCACCTTGACCGCCTGCGCGATCGCGGCGAGCGCCTGGTCGAGCTCGTCGCTCTCACCGGCCAGCTGGGTGGAGACGGTCCCGAGGTCGGTCAGGAACTTCTCGGTGGTCTCGTCGTTGCGAGCCAGCGTCCGGGTGACCTCGGAGAGCTGGGAGAGGGTGCTGAAGAGCTGCTCGGAGTTGCCGCCGAGCACCTGGGCCGCCTCGGACATGTCGGCGATCGCCTGGTTGCCGATCTTGCCGTTGCCCTCCAGGGCGTCGGCGCCCTCGCGCAGGACGTCGCTCAGTGCCCCGTTCTTGTTGGCGCCGTTGGGTCCCAGCGCGGTGGTGAGCTCGGAGAGGCTGGCGTAGATGCGGTCGAGCTCGACCGGGACCGCCGTACGCTCGATCGGGATCTCCCCGCCGTCGGCCAAGGCCGGACCGCCGGTGTAGGCCGGGGTCAGCTGCACGAACCGGTCGGCGACCAGCGTCGGGGTGACGATCGCTGCCTTGACGTCCTTCGGGAGCTTGTAGTCGCTCTCGTACTCGATCACCGCGTCCACGTGGTCGCCCTTCGGCTCGAGCGAGGCGACCTTGCCGACCTTGACGCCCATGATGACCACATCGGAGCCCTCGTAGATGCTCACCGCCTGCGGGAAGCTGACGGTCACCAGCTTAGTGTCGGGGGCGGCGACCTCGGAGACGAGCAACAGCCCGCACATCACCACCAGCGCGATGGGCAACGCGGCCCACTTTCGGCCCCAGAAGTTCTTTGTCATTGCACGATCCCTGGTCGTCGTCCGGGCACGAACTCGCCGCTCACGATGCCGGTCAGGTTCGCGAGGTAGGCGTCGAACCAGGGGCCGGTGCCGATGATGTTGATCAGGATCGACGCGTACGGCCCGTAGTTCTGGATGGTCTTGGTCAGGTCCTCGTCGCGGTCGTTGAGGAACTTCAGCGCCTGGTTGAGCGCGTCCAGCGCGGGCCCGATCTGCTTCTGGTTCTCCTTCACCAGGGCCTGCAGCTGCTCGGCCAGGGCGGTGGCGTTGACCAGCAGCTGGTGGATCGCCTGGCGGCGCTGGATGAGCTCGGCGAAGACCTGGTCGCCGTTCTCCATCACGCTGATGATGTCGTGCTTGCGCTGGTTCACGAGCTGGACGACCTTCTCGGCGTCCTCGAGCAGCGACTCCAGCTCGTCGCCGCGGGCGGCGATCGTCTGGGAGAGCGCGGCGATGCCCTGGAAGGCGCCCTGTACCTCGGGGCCGGCCTTGTCAAGCGTGCCCGACATCGTGGTCAGCGCCTTGGCCAGCTGCTGGGTGTCGATCGCCTCGGTCGTCTCGGCGAGATCGCCGAACGTGCCGACGATGTCGCTGCCGGCACTGGTGCGGGCCAACGGGATCTTCGAGCCGGCTTCGAGCGTGCGGCCGCCCTGCGGGGTGATGTCGAGGTACTTCTCCCCCAGCAGGTTGAGCACGCCGATCTTCGCCTCGCTGCGATGACCGATCTCGGTGCCCTCGACCGAGAACGAGACGACCACCTTGGCGCCCTCGATCTCGATGTCGCTGACCCGGCCGACCCTGATGCCGGCGATCTCCACCCGGTTGCCCACGTGCAGACCGCTGGTGTCGGAGAACTCGGCCTGGTAGGTGGTGCCGGCGAACCACGGGAGCTTGCGCAGGTTGAACGCCGCGGTCAGCGCCAGCGCGATCGCCACGATCGTGATCACGCCGGTGCGCTTGAGCTGCGTATCGCTGTGGTGTGCCATCAGAGCTTGCACCTCTCGGCCCGGCTGTAGAAGGCGACGTTGTCGAGCTGCTTCTGGATGGCCTTGACGGCGGGCGAGTTGTCGAGCAGCTCGCCGAGCGAGGGCAGCTTGATCGAGAAGTCGAGGTCGCAGAGGTAGTAGTTGTACCAGGAGCCGTAGCTGCCGATCCGCGCCTGCGACTCGAGGGTCTCCGGGAGCCGCTCGAGCGTCCGGTCGAGCAGCTTCTGGTTGCCCGGCTTGTTGAGGATGTCCACCACCCGCTTGAGCTGCTTGATGTCCTCCTTGAGGAACGGGCGTACGTCGGTGAGCAGCCCGGCCAGCTCGTCGGTCAGGTCGCCGATCGAGGAGATCGAGTCGCCGATCGCCTCCTTGTCGCGCGCCAGGTCCTTCATCCAGCCGCTGAGCTGCTGGATGAGCTCGGCCAGCTCGGTGTGGTGCTCGTTGACGGTGTTGAGGGTCTTGGAGAGGTTGGTGATCACGTCTCCGATCAGCTGGTCGCGCTCGGCGAGCGCACTGGTCAGCTCGGCCGTCTCCGAGAGGAGGCTGGCGACGGTGCCGCCCTCCCCCTGCAGCACCCGGATCAGGTTGAGCGAGAGCTTGTTGACGTCCTTGGGCTGCAGCGCCTGGAAGAGCGGCTGGAAGCCGTTGAAGAGCTCGGTCAGGTCGAGCGCCGGAGTGGTGTTGGCCATCGCGATGGCCTGGCCCTGCCGCAGCGGGGTGCTCTCCGATCCCGGCTCCTGCTGCCCGGCGTCCTGGGTCAGCGCCAGGTAGCGGTCGCCGACCAGGTTCAGGTAGCGCACCTGGGCACCGCTGGCGGTCGTGAGCGGCACCGTCTTGTCGACCCGGAAGGTGACCATCGCGTGGTCGCCGTCCTCGATCTCGACGGCGAGCACCTCCCCCACGGTGATGCCGGCGACGCGTACGTCGTCCCCCTCGCTCAGGCCCGAGGCGGTGGTGAACTCGGCACGGTAGGGCACCCGGTCGCCGAAGCCGACGTTGCCCATGATCGAGGCCAGGGTGCCGGTGACGAGGATAGAGAGGACGGTGAAGATGACCAGCTTGGTCCCGGCCACCGCGGTCTTCAGATCGCGCTTGTTCACTGCAGACCCCCGTTCCCCGGTGCCCACGGGACGTCCTCGGTGCCGTTCTCCAGCTCCTTCGGGCCGGCCGGCACCTTCGGGTTCGGCAGGCCGTCGCACCACGGTCCGTGGCCGATCTCACCCCATTCGGGGCGGTCGTCGCGGCCGTACGCCGGCTTCTGGGTGCCGTCGAGGACCATCGTCTGGCGCACGCGGTTCTGCTGGAAGACGGTCGCCAGGAGCTCGGTGTAGTCGTCGAGGCCCCGCAGCAGGCAGGTGTACTCCGGCGAGTAGTCGGAGAGCAGCTTGAGCAGCGGGACGGCCAGCTCGGTCTCGTACCTGATCGCCTTCTCGTTCGCGGCGAGCAGGTTCTCGGAGGTGTCGGCGACTCCGGTCACCGAGGTCAGCAGGCCGCCGAGGCGGGCGCGCTGCTCGGTGACGGTGTTGGCGGTGGTCGTGGTGTTCTCGAGGACCTTGACCAGGTCGGGCGCGGCCATGGAGTAGGTCTCGGCGACGTCGGCCATGTCCTCGAGATCGCGTTCGAGTGTGGGGAGGTGGACGTTCATCTCTTCGAGGTAGTCGTTGAGCTGGACCAAGGTCTCGCCGAGCTTCTCCCCGTTGCCGGAGAGCGCGGTGGCGAGGGCGTGCAGGGTGCTGTTGAGGTCCTGGGGACGGATCGACTTCAGCAGCGGGAAGAGCCGGGCCAGGATCACGTCGAGCTCGACGCTGGTGCGGACCCGGTCGGCGGGGATGACGGTGCCGTCGCTCAGGGCGCCGGTCCGCTCCCCCTCGGGGTCGATGAACTCGACGTACTTCTGCCCGAACAGCGTCGTCGGCTTGATCGCGACGCTGACGTTGGCGGGGATCTGCTCGGCCTGCTCCGGCTCCAGGCCGAGCTCGATGACGGCCTTCTTGCCGTCCTGGTCGATCTCGCGGATCTGACCGACGATGACGCCGTGCATGCGTACGTCGCCGTAGCGAGGCAGCTGCAGGCCGGCCCGGTCAGCCTCGACGCTCACGGTGGTGAACTGCACGAACGCCTTCTGGTAGATCGCGATGCAGAGCGTGATCAGCAGGGCGAGAGTCACCGTGAAGGCGATCCCGGAGACGAAGAGCTTGGTGTGCTCGGCGCGGGTGTCGCGCTGGATGCCCATCAACATCTGGCGCTCACCCCGTGATCCGGACCGTGGTCGTCGAGCCCCAGATCGCGAAGCTCAGGAAGAAGTCCGCGACGACGACGGTGACGATGGACGTACGGATCGCCTTGCCGACCGCGATGCCGACCCCGGCCGGGCCGCCGGAGGCGGTGTAGCCGTAGTAGCAGTGGATCAGGATGATCGCGACCGCGAGGATGATCAGCTTCAGGAAGCTGTAGAGGATGTCGATCGGCGGCAGGAACGCCAGGAAGTAGTGGTCGTACGTCCCACCCGACTGCCCGTACATCAGCGTCGTGATCAGCCGCGGGCTGAGGTAGGAGGCGCACAGGGCGACGATGTAGAGCGGGATGACGGCCAGGAACCCGGCGATCATGCGGGTGGTGACCAGGTAGGGAAGGCTCGGCACCCCCATCGCCTCGAGCGCGTCGATCTCCTCCGAGATCCGCATCGCGCCGAGTCTCGCCGTGTAGCCGCAGCCGACGGTCGCGGCCAGCGCGATCGAGGAGATCAGCGGAGCGACCTCGCGGGTGTTGAAGAAGGCCGAGATGAACGCGGAGAACTTCGCGACACCGATCTGGCTCAGGCTGGCGTAGCCCTGGATGCCGACCTCGGAGCCGGCGAAGAAGGCCATGAACGCGATCACGCCGACCGTGCCGGCGATCATCGTCAGGCCGCCGGCCCCGAAGGCGACCTCGGCCAGGATGTTGAGGACCTCCCGCTTGTAGCGGCGGATGGTGCGGGGAGCCCAGGCCAGGGCCTTGACGTAGAAGAGCAGTTGGTCGCCATAGCCCTCAACGGCTTGGCGCTGCTCCTTGACGATCTGGTTGCCCACCTGGGCGAGCGTGTTGGTCACCGGGGGATCACAACCCGTCCTGAGGAACGATCTGGAAGTAGACAGCGGTCATGATGGAGTTGAGGACGAACAGCATCATGAACGCGATGATCACGGCCTCGTTGACCGCTCGGCCGACCCCGCTGGGTCCACCCTGGGCGTTGAGGCCGTTGTAGGCGCCGATGATCGCCGCCAGGAACCCGAACAGGGCCGACTTGACCATCGAGATGTAGAGGTCGGGAAGGCTCGCCAGCGCGGTGAAGCTCGACAGGAAGGCGCCGGCCGAGCCGCCCTGGACGATCACGGTGAAGAAGTAGCCGCCACCGATACCGGTCGCGATCACGATCCCGTTGATCATCACCGAGACGAACAGGCACGCGAGGACCCGCGGGATCACCAGCCGGATCACCGGGTCGATGCCCAGCACCTCCATCGCGTCGATCTCCTCACGGATCTTGCGCGACCCCATGTCGGAGCAGATCGCCGACCCGGCCGCCCCGGCGATGATCAGCGCGGCCGCCATCGGCGCCGCCTCCCTGACCACCGCGAGCACCGCCGTCGCCCCCGCGAACGACTGTGCTCCGAGCTGGCCGGCAAGGTTGCCGACCTGCAGCGAGATGACCGCCCCGAACGGGATCGAGACCAGCACCGCGGGCAGCAGCGTGACGCTCGTGATGAACCAGGCCTGCTCGAGGAACTCGCGCATCTGGAACTTGGTCGTGAACGTCCCCTTGACGACCTCTCCGGTCATCAGGCCCATCCCGCCGACGCCTCGGACCAGCGAGGCGAACTGCACTGCCATCCTGCACCTTTCGGGTGGTCTTGTGACTCGGCTCACGTTTCAAGCCTGTAGTAGAACATGTTTCAGTTCTGAGGGCAACGACCCGCCGCGACATGCCCGGGAACAGGGTGGGAGGTATTCCGGCCCAACGACTTACCCGCCGGTAGGTGACGCGGATCACAGGATCCTCCATGCCCGCGCCGCGGCCGGAGAAGGCCGGCTCTCGCATGCTGGTCATGAGCGTGATCGCACGCGCTGCGGCGCTGGGCGGGGCCAGAAGCCCGCACCGGTGTGTCTCGCCGCGCCGGGGCGGTTAGATTGGGAACTGTGATGAAACTGTCGCCGGGGGGCGTCATGAGGTTCCTACGCCGCCTGCTCCTCGCCGTGTTCGGCGTGCCGGTGGCGCTGGCCGTCGTGATGAGCCTCGTCGACGGCTACCGCAGCCGAGGAAAACGAGGCCTCAGGGGCAAGCCGTTCCCGGTGACACCACCGATCACCAACAGCGTCGGCGACGGCACGGTCACCACCTACACCTTCGGCAACGACCTCTACGAGGACATGATCGCCGCCATCGACGGCGCGAAGAAGCAGATCTTCCTCGAGACGTACATCTGGAAGGGCGACGAGGTCGGTCAGCGGTTCAAACAGGCGCTGGCCTCGGCGACCGAGCGAGGCGTCGACGTCTACTGCATCTTCGACGAGCTCGCCAACCTCGTGGTGCCCTCCCGGTTCAAGCGCTTCCCCGAGGGGATGCACGTCCTGCGCTACCCCACCTACGCGGCGGGGTGGCGCTTCTTCGATCTCTCCCGCTACGGTCGCGACCACCGCAAGATCCTGGTGGTCGACGACACGGTCGGGTTCGTCGGTGGCTACAACATCGGGACCGCGTACGCCACCGAGTGGCGCGACACGCACGTGCGCATCACCGGCCCCGGTGTGTGGGACCTGCGGCGCGCGTTCGCCGACTTCTGGAACCTCAACCGGCGGCGGCCGCACCCGCTGACCCACACGAACGGTGCCGAGGGGCCGCTGCTCATCGAGACCGCGCCGTCGTGGGAGCCCGATCTCCGGTTCCACCGCAACGTGCCCCGGTTGTGGATGTTCCCGATCCGGTCGATGTACCTGGAGGCGATCAACCGGGCCTCCCGCAACATCTACCTGACCACCGCCTACTTCGTCCCCGACGAGGACTTCGTGGACGCGCTCAAGGCCGCCGCGCAGCGCGGGGTCGACGTACGCATCCTGCTGCCGCTGAAGTCGAACCACATCGTCGTCGACTGGATCTCGCGCGGCTACTTCTCCCAGCTGCTCGGCTCGGGGGTGCGGATCCTGCGGTACAGGGACGCGATGATCCACGCCAAGACCGCCACCGTCGACGGCTTCTGGTCGACCGTCGGCACCGCCAACATCGACCGGCTCTCGCTGACCGGCAACTACGAGATCAACCTGGAGATCTTCGACCAAGACGTCGCCAAGCAGATGGAGGAGATCTTCTCCCGCGACGAGTCCAACGCGATCGAGCTGACCGGAGACGAGTGGGCCTCCCGCGAGATCCACCGCAAGTTCACCGAGCTGGTCCTCACCCCTCTACGCCCCCTGCTCTGACCCGCGGGCCTGCCGAGTCGGCGGATCTGCACCCGTGCCTCGCGAAGCGAAGCGAGCGAGAGGGTGCGGATGCGCCGACTCGGCAGTAAAACTCAGCCAGGCAAGTGCGTCCGCGGCGACATCTTCGGCCCCCGCCGAGGCCGCTTGCCGGCCCCGCGATAGATCAGCGCGACAACACGAGCACGATGGGGCCGAAATGCCTCCAGATAGTCGCGTAGCCGGTCGTCGTCCCAAGCCTGGTTGGTCAGCGCCCAGCCGACGTCCTTGGCGAGGTGGTAGTCACCGAAGCTGACGGCGTCGGGGTCACCGAGCGCCCGCTGCCGCACCTCGGCGACGGTCCACTCCCCGATGCCCGGGATGGTGGTGAGCCGGCGCTCGACCTCCTCACCCGGGAGGCCGACGGTGCGCTCGACCGCCGTCGCGACCCGGGCGGCCTGGAGGACGGCCTTGGACCGAGCAGGATCGACGGGCAGGCGCAGCCAGTCCCAGCTCGGGATGGTCCGCAGCGCCTCCGGAGTCGGCTGCAGGCGCAGCCCGTGGTCGGCACCTGGGCCGGGAGCGACCTCACCGAAGCGCCTGACCAGGTTGCCGAAGCCGCGGAACGCCTCGTTGTTGGTCACCTTCTGCTCGATGATCGAGGGCACCAGCGCCTCCATCACCAGGCCCGTACGCCCGAAGCGCGGCGTCTCGAAGCGCTCCAGCAGACCCGCGAGCAGCGGGTCGTCGGTGTGGAACTCCTCGGGGCGGTCGCCCGCTCCGAGCAGTCCGGGCACGTGCTCCAGCACCCACTCCGCGCCCTCACCCCACGCCTCGGACTCCACCTCGGCGTCGCGCTGGCGCAGCCTCAGCGTGGCGGGGCCCTGCGGCGTACGGACGGCTCGCCAGTGGTCCTCGCCGAGGATCTTGTACGTCGGGTCGCCCAGCCCACGACGAAGCGGCCGCAGCATCGAGGCGAGGCCGACGGCGTAGCCCGGCCGGACCGTCCGCTGCTGACTCATGCCCCGAGGTTAGCCCGCGGGAAGACCCGGCTGGTGGTCAGATGGGTCGCCCGGCCGGCAGGGTCGCGGCCGGTGAAGCCGAAGACGCGGTGTGCGCCGTGGAGGGCGTCGGCGGTGACGACCTGGTCGGTGGCGTACGGAAGGACCTCGTAGGTCTGCGGCTCGTCGCCGATGGCGACCCCGTCAGGGCCGGGGACCTCCTCGACCCACAGCCGGCCGTCGGGGCTCTGGTGCAGCGTCCAGTCGACGATGCGGGCGCGGTAGGTGCCGAGGAGCCGGCCGGCGTCGAAGCCGGCGGGCGGCTCGGACGGTGGCACCGGGTCGGGCGCGATCCGGACGCCCGCGAGGTCGTCGAGGAGGTGGCCGACGACGTCGTGGTAGAGCCCGTAGGTGTCGCCGCCGTTGGTGAGCAGCGCGACCGCCAGCCCGTGCTCGGGCACCATCCTGAAGAAGGCCGACTGCCCGATCGTCTGGCCGTCGTGGCCGACGATCCCCTGACTGAGGTCGTCGAGGGACCAGCCCAGACCGCGCGCGTCGGAACGGGTCGATGCGGGATGGTCGACCTGTCGGGTGAGCATCTCGGCGCACGAGGCCGCCGAGACGACGCGGGTGCCGTCAGGAGCCGCCCCACCGGCGAGATGCATGGCGGCGAAGCCGAGCAGATCGCGTACGCGCATCGACAGCATCGCGCCGACCGGGCCGCTGGCCCGGGCCATCCCCCACGTCGGTCCCGGTCGGAGGACATGGTCGGGAGCGGGGTCGATGTGGCCCATCGCCGTACGGAACCTGATCGCGTCGTAGGCCGTGGTGGCGATGTGGCTGAGACCCAACGGGGCGGCGAGACGCTCCTGGAGCGCCCGGTCCCAGGTGGTGCCGCGCAGCACCTCCACCAGGCGCCCGAGCACGGCGAAGCCCGCGTTGGAGTACGAGAACCGCTCCCCCGGGGCGAAGATCTGCGGCAGGTCGCCCATGGACGCGACGAACCGCTCGACCGCGTCGTCGCCCGGCCCGTGGTCGGTGAAGATGTCGCCCTCGAAGCCGGCCGTATGGGAGAGCAGCTGGCGGATCGTGATCGTCGCGGCCGCCTCCTCGTCGGCGACCGTGAACCCCGGCAGGTGGCGCCTGATCTCGTCGTCGAGGCCGACCCGGCCCTCGTCGACGAGCCGCATCACCAGGTCGGTGGTCCACAGCTTGGTGATCGAGCCGACCTGGAACAGCGAGTCGGTGGTCGCCTCCACGCCGGTCGCGAGGTTGAGGATGCCGTAGGCGTGGTCGATGACCTGGCCGTCCTGGAGAACGCCGACAGCCGCCGCCGGCACGCGGCGACGCGCCATCAGGGCGGGCAGCTCGGACTCGATCCAGGAGCGGGCAACGGCAAGCGACATGGGGCGAGGATAGGTCGGAGCGGCTCAGCGCCCGATGTCGGCGAGAGCCGTCAGGGCACGCTCGAACCCCACCCGGTCGGCCGGGTCGAGATCGGCCAGCAGCTCGGTCTCCATGGCCGCGATGGCGTCGCGGCAGCTGCGGAGGACCCGAGAGCCGGCCGGAGTCAGGGACACGATCCGGTTGCGGCGGTCGGCCGGGTCGGGCTCGCGCTGCACCATGCCCTGGGTCTCGAGACGGTCCAGGTTGCCGATCAGGCGGGTCTTGTCGCGGCCGGTCGTGGCGGCGAGCTGCGCCTGGGTGGGCGCGTCGGAGTCGGCCAGCGAGCTCAGTACGGCGTAGTCCCACATCTCCAGCCCCGCGGCGTCGAGGATCGGCTTCTCACGGGCCATCACCTCGCGCATCAGACGGGACAGCAGGAAGCCGAGCTCAGGTCGATCCACCGCAGAATCCTAACCGCTCGACATATCGTCTACTGGTGCTTACGATCTACTAATGCTTACTTTTTCACAGACGCTCGCCGCCTACGGCCGCGCCCTCGACGACACCACCACGCTCGCCACTGCGGCCGGCGATCTGACCGTTCCCACCCCGTGTGCGGGCTGGGACCTCGCCGACCTCTTCGGCCACATGATCGGACAGAACCTCGGCTTCGCCGCCGCGGTCGCTGACGGCGACGCGCCGGTGGCTGCGTACGAGTCCGTGGCGGTCACCGGCGACGACGTCGCCCGGAGGTGGCAGGACTCAGCCACCCGGGTGCGGGACGCGTTCGGTGCCGCCGACCCGGAGGCGACCGTGCACCTCGCCGAGTTCGGCTTCCGCCCGGCCGTCACCGTCGCGCTGGGGATGCAGCTCCTCGACGCCGCCGTGCACGCCTGGGACGTCGCCACGGCGCTTGGGCAGACCTACCGCCCGGCGGAGGCCACGGTCACCTTCGTCCTCGACCTGGCCCGGCAGATCGCCGCGAGCCCGGGCGGGACGCCGGTGTTCGCCGCGCCGCTCGCCGAGAGCGGCACGGAGCCTTGGGGCGACGCGCTGCGCCTCCTCGGGCGCGATCCGGGGGCCAGGTGAACGCGTCGCGCGACGTGGGTCTCGACCCGCTTCGCGGGTTCGCGGGCTCACCCGCTGCGCTCGCTCGACCTCCTCCCGTTTGCCCGGCGCAAGCGCCGGGCAAGGCTCGGATGTCGGTGGCGTGATGTTCACTGGAGACATGCTGCTCGCCGACATCGTCTCCACCTCGAACGCCGTCGCCGCGACCCGGTCACGGAAGGCGAAGGTCGCCGCGCT
This sequence comes from Nocardioides sp. NPDC000445, assembly GCF_040300245.1. Lineage (NCBI taxonomy): Bacteria > Bacillati > Actinomycetota > Actinomycetes > Propionibacteriales > Nocardioidaceae > Nocardioides > Nocardioides sp. NPDC000445. The sequence goes on from NZ_JBEPDH010000027.1 coordinate 77,569, forward strand.
GGCGGAATGCCTCGGCGCGGCCACGCGCAACGAGCTGCCGGTGGTGACCGCCTACCTCGCCGGCACGCTGCTGCAGCGGCGTACGGGGCTGGGGTGGCGCTCGCTCACCACGCTCCCCTCCCCTGCGGCCGAGGCGACCCTCGCGGTCGGCGACGTGCACGAGGCGTTCGAGAGGATGTCGCTGCTGGCGGGCTCGGGCTCGCAGGTCGCCCGGGCTGCCGAGGCCGAGACACTCTTCGGCGCGGCGACCGCGGCGGAACAGGTGTGGTTGCGAGGCGTCATCACCGGAGAGGTACGCCAGGGGGCGCTGGGCTCGCTCGTGCAGGAGGCGATCGCGGCGGCCGCCGAGGTGCCGTTGCCCGCCGTACGCCGAGCCGCGATGCTGGCCGGCTCGACCGTGGTGGTCGCCGGCCTCGCCTTCGACGGCGAGGAGGCGCTCGCCGAGGTCGGCCTGGTCGTGGGTCGGCCCGCGCTGCCGATGCTCGCCTCGTCGGCCGGCTCGGTCGAGGAGGCCATGGCCAAGCTCGGCGAGGCGGTCGTGGTCGACACCAAGCTCGATGGCATCAGGATCCAGGCCCACAAGTCGGGTTCGGAGGTACGCATCGCGACCCGCACCCTGGAGGACATCACCGCACGATTGCCCGAGGTGGCCGAGATCGTCGCCTCCTTCCCTGCCGACACACTGGTGCTGGACGGCGAGGCCATGACGCTCGGCCCGGACGGCCGGCCACGGCCGTTCCAGGAGACCGCCTCGCGCACCGCGACCCGGTCGGCGGCGGACACGGTCGTCGTGCCGTACTTCTTCGACATCCTCCACGTCGACGGCCGCGACCTCATCGACCTGGCGCTCGACCAGCGCCTCACCGAGCTCGACCGGGTCGTCCCCGAGCGGCATCGGGCGCCGCGGCTGGTCACCGTGGACACCGAGGAGGCGGAGCGGTTCGCCACCGATGTGCTCGCCGCCGGACACGAGGGCGTCGTCGTCAAGGGGGTCGGGCTGCCCTGGGAGGCGGGACGGCGTGGCTCGGGCTGGATCAAGGTCAAACCGGTCCACACCCTCGATCTGGTCGTCATCGGCATCGAGTGGGGCTCGGGACGCCGCAAGGGCTGGCTCTCCAACATCCATCTCGGGGCCAGGGGCGCCGACGGCGAGTTCGTGATGATCGGCAAGACGTTCAAGGGCATGACCGACCAGATGCTGGCCTGGCAGACCGAGCGGTTCACCGAGCTCGCCATCGGCGGCACCGACGACTGGCAGGTGAAGGTCCGCCCCGAGCAGGTGGTCGAGATCGCCTTCGACGGGGTGCAGCGCTCGACGCGCTATCCGGGCGGCGTCGCGCTGCGGTTCGCCCGGGTGGTGCGCTACCGCGAGGACAAGACGCCGGCGGAGGCGGACACGATTGATACCGTCAGAATGTATCTTCAGTGACCTGATCGGGATACCGGGTGCAGGTGGCCCCGACCGATCCTTTAACCTCACTGCGCGTGCCCCCACACGCCTATGCCCGCCTCGTTGCGTTTCTCGCGACGCTGACGATGATCCTGGGGCCCGCCGCCGTCAACCCGGCCCCCGCCGCCACCGGCACCTCCGCCGACCAGTCGATCGCCGCGCCGAACGCGAGCGTCTCCCGGCCGATCCTGGGTGAGTCGTTCACGCTGAGCGGCTCGCTCGAGCCAGGCGTGAGCCGGGTGGTCCGGCTGGAGCGATACCACGACGGCGACTGGCAACCCGTACAGAAGCAGATCACCGACCAGACCGGCCACTACTCCTTCGTCGTGAGCCAGTCCTCGTGGCGTATGCGCTGGCGGGTCCTCGCCCCCGGCGTCGAGCGGGAGGGGCGGAAGTGGGCGGAGCTGGCCACGGCGCCGCGTACGCTCTTCGGGCAGCCGCAGGCCGTCACCACCAGCATGGCGAGGTCGGTGCGCGCCGGGAGCGCAGTGCGGCTCACCCTGTTCGCCGCCCCGGCCCGCCCCGGCCGAGTGCTCACGCTCCAGCGCGACAGCGGCAACGGCTGGACGAACGTCACCAACCTCACCACCGGCCCGACCGGCCATGCGACGTACGTCTTCAGGACCCGGGAGGTGGCGAAGACGCGGTTCCGGACGGTCGCCAGGGCGCATCACGGTGCGCCGGCGTTCGTGGGGTCCTCGGCCGCCGTCTACGCCCTCGGGAGCAGGCCGGTCGGGGTGATGGCTTGGCGCGGCGACTCGCTCAACCATCCGGAGAACACCCTCGACGCGTTCCGCAGCGCCGTGCGGCAGCGGGCCGACTTCATCGAGATGGACTTCCAGCCGACGGCCGACGGCGAGTGGGTGCTGCTGCACGACGGCGACTTCAGGCGTACGACCGATGTCGAGGACCGCTTCCCCGAGCGCCGGCGGGCCAGCCCTCGGGAGTTCACCCTCGCCGAGGTGCAGTCGCTCGATGCCGGCTCGTGGATGGGGCCGCAGTTCCGCGGAGTCCGGGTGCCGACCATCGAGGAGACCTTCGACGCCATCGACGTGGCCGAGCGGCTCTACGGCCACCGCGTGCGGCTCGTGGTCGAGCTCAAGGGCGAGAGTGCCGCCGAGATGCGCGTGCTCTACCGCAAGGTCGTCTCGCTGCGTCCGGACTGGGTCTCCAGAAAGGGGCACGGCGACAAGGCGATCTTCATGAGCTTCGACGCGAGCCACTTCGACTTCCCGGGCTTCGAGCGGACCGGGATGGAGACGGTCGCCGTCAAGGACGAGCCCGATCCCGCGGACCTCCACGGTGACGAGTTCACCCAGGTGCACCTTCACACCCGGCTGCTCGACGCCGCCCTCGTGGAGCGCTACCGCGACCAGGGCGCCAAGGTCGGGACCTGGCCGGCGGTCAACACCGCGTCCGTGCTCCGCGCCGCGGTCGCGGGGGTCGACTACGTCACCACCGATGACGTCGCGGGCGCTCGGCGCGCACTGCTCCACTAGGCGGATGTGAGGACTGACACTGACAGTGCAACTCCGAGTTGCACACCGCGTACAGTGTGCATGTGAGCAGCCGATCAACCAGTTCCCACTCCCCCTCGGGCTCCGCTTCGGCCCGCGGCACCGAGCCCGACGGACGCCGCTCGGCCGCCGCCGCCCGACGCCGTGCCCGCGAGGCGGACATCGTCGCCGCGACCCGCAAGCTCTTCGACGAGCGCGGAGTGAGCGACGCCCAGATCGAGGACATCGCCAAGGCGGTCGGCATCAACCGCGCTATCGTCTACCGGCACTTCACCGGCAAGGACGAGATCTTCGCACTGACCCTGGTCGGCTACCTCGACGAGCTCCGCGAGCGCATGCTCACCGCGACCGAGGGTGACAGTGCACCCACCGACGTGGTCCGTGACGTCGTCGGCACCTTCGTCGACTACGGGATCGAGCATCCCGCCTTCGTCGACTGCGCCCAGACGCTGATGCGCCGCAGCGGCTCCGACCTGCTCGACGAGCTCTCCGAGAGCGCCCTGTTCCGCCTGGGCCGGGCGATGAACGGCTGCCTCACCATCCTCACCACCGTCTTCGAGGACGGTGCCGCCTCCGGCGAGCTCCACGTCAAGGACGCCAACCTGCTCGCCAACACCCTCTACGCCTCCGGCCTCGGCGCCCTCCAGCTCGCCCGCGTCGGCATCCTCGTCTCGGAGTCCGCCCCCGGCGTACCCACCGTCGGCTCCGTCTCCCCCGACCAGGTCCGCGACTTCCTCGTCACCTCCGCCCTGGCCCTCACCGCCAAATAGCGCCGAGACGTCACGTACGTCGGCCGAGCCGTCAGTTCTGCCGCGCGAGACGTCACATGCGTCGGGGGTGGTTGGATTAGGGGGGGAAAAAGGGCGTTGGGGGTGTGGGCGGGGGGGGTTGTTGTTAATGATGGGGTGGTGGGCCGGGGGGGCGGCGG